>QIAK01000614.1 GCA_003225515.1 Acidobacteriota bacterium
GCTCGTTGAGATAGTAGCCTGCGCCGGTATAGACCTTGCCATCTTTCAAGGGCAAGCCGTGACCGCTCGAGACTAGTACCAGGACTTTTCCTTTACTTGTCATTTTGTTCTCCTTTTTGAAATCGAGTCTGTTCTGCCGAAATATGGAACTAAAACTGGGGACTGACAGCACGTTCACTAATTTCCATCGTCGAAAAATGGAAAACGTCCCGTCTGTCCCCGAGTTTCCCGCCTATATATTCAGCTCTTGAGGAATGCCAGCAGGTCGGCGTTGATCCTCTCCGCCTGCGTAGTGGGCATGCCATGAGGGAAATCCTTATACGTAATCAGCGTCCCATTCTTCAGCAGCTTTGCCGACTTCGGCCCGGCCGCCACGTACGGAACGATCTGGTCGTCCTCGCTATGCATCACTAGCACTGGAATCGTGATCTTCTTCAGGTCCTCCACAAAGTCCGTCTGCGAGAAGGCCACAATCCCGTCATAGTGCGCCTTGGCGCCGCCCATCATCCCCTGCCGCCACCAATTTGCAATGGTGGCCTCAACGGGTTTCACCCCCGGCCGGTTAAATCCATAGAAAGGCCCCTCTGGGAGGTCGCGATAGAACTTCGAGCGATTCGCCGCAAGCTGCGCCTGCAGATCGTCAAACACCGACTTCGGCAGACCCTCCGGATTGGCATCCGTCTTCAACATCAGCGGCGGCACCGCGCTAATAATGGCAGCCTTGTACACTTCCTGTTGCCCGCGCCGGGCGAGATAGTGCACTACCTCACCGCCGCCGGTCGAGTGCCCAACATGGATCGCATTTTTCAAATCCAGATGCGCCGTAAGTGCCGCTAGGTCGTCGGCATAATGGTCCATATCGTGCCCATCGGCCACCTGCGTCGAGCGCCCATGCCCACGCCGGTCATGCGCGATCACGCGATACCCCTTGCTCAGAAAGAACATCATCTGGTTATCCCAGTCATCCGCCGAAAGCGGCCAGCCATGGCTAAACACGATCGGCTGCCCCGAACCCCAATCTTTGTAAAAGATCTCAACGCCGTCCTTGGTGGTAATAGTTGGCATACACGCTCCTTTCAGTTGGATTAATCACGCGCGTGGCCTCTTCCAGTTCGTCTGTGACGACCATCTGGTAATCCTTTCGATGTCCGAGCGAGTGACCGTTCAAAGCAAAATTGGCAGAAGCGCAACGATGAGGCGCAGAGTCGGCGTCCCATCCGGCCCGAGTGTTAACCGTAGGTGAGGGTAGTGCTCTGTCCGACCTCGATAATGTATCCGTCCGGATCGCGGATGTAGCAGCGGATCTCGCCGTACTTGGGGATTGGTTCGGTGATGAACTCGGCTCCTCGACTTTTCCACAATTCATAGCACGCTTGAATATCCGCAACGCGGAAATTCATAAAGCTGTTGATGTGATTCGGGTCGGGGACGCTGAGCGTTACCGTCGGCTTGTCCGGAGTCGGGCCGCCGCCAACGTTCAAAATCATCCAGATATTCGCAAGCTGAAGGTACGCAGGCGCGTTGCCGTCACCCAGGCTCAGAATGCGAGCGCCGAAGACCTTTTCGTAGTAGCGAGCCGATCGCTCGATGTCGTCCACCGTGAGAAAATGCGCGATGCTTATGCCCTCCTTAGGGGGCATATCATAACTGTTCTGTTCGATTTGTACTGCGCTCATGGATCGCTCCTTTTCAATATAGTGCTCCTCACAACACGGCATTCAAAGTACATGAGTGGGCATAAAGATAGCGGAGCCTCTGAATGGAGGCTCCGCTAATGCATTTCTAGCCCACGATTTGGCCGAGGTAGTATCCGAGCCGATTCTCCACATCCCCTGGCTTGTGGAAGCCGCGTGCGATCAGCGCCTTGATCCCCTGCTGGGCGAAAGGTCGCCCAAGCGAAGCGATGCATGCATCCCACCCGGCACCGAGCTCCACGTCGGGCGGAAGGCTGGTGTTAACGAGGCGCTTGGTCTGCGCGATCGCCCATTTGTCGAACTTGGCAATACGGCTCGCGAGCGCCTCTACGAACTCATCCAGGTCAGCGTCGGGCAGAGCGCGATTGATGTAGCCGTACGCCTCGGCCTGGTCTGCTCTGATGTCCTCTGAGCTCAGAAGTACCTCAAGGGCGCGGTTGCGACCAATGAGTTGGGGCAGTCGAGCCATGGGGCCGCCGCCGGCGACCATTCCCACGCCCACCTCCCATTGCGAGATGATGGCCTTCTCCCGGCTGGCAAAACTCATGTCACAGGCCAGCGTGATCTCGCTGCCGTTGCCGGTCGCACGTCCGCGGATGAGCGCGATGGATGCGACTGGCAAGCGGGTCAGACGCACGAGAAAATCTGGCCAAGGCGGCAGCCCGGTGGGTCCCGGCGGCAAGGAGGTCAGGTCTTCGAGCTTGGCGGTGAAATCGGAGTGATTCAGGAAATAGTCCTCAACCGCGCTGTCGAACACCACGACCCTGACATCGTCATCCGACTCGAGAGCGTTGATGACTTCTTGAAATTGTTTGACCATCTCCGGGCCCATAACGTTGATCGGCGGGTTATCGATCGTGACCCGCCAATATGCGGGCGACCGCCGGGTGACACGAATCTGTGCGAGTTGGGTAGGTGTATTCATCTGTGTAACTTTGGCAGGTGCGCTCACAGTTGCCATAACGTTTCCTCCATATTGTTAGTCTCGAAATTGGTTGATTTAATCCGACAAGTGCGATCGGCAGGAGTGCAGTTCATGTTGTGCAGCCAATTCCCACATGCCCAGGCCACGGGCGACACAAAGCAACCGCGGAAATAAGAGCATTACCATTCGGCCAGAACAAAATGAGCGACGCAATTGGACAATGGTATTGACCCATGACCTCCATCTCGACAGGAGTTGCGTCTTTTCTCGGAATCCCGCTTTTCTCAGCAATACCTTCGTCTGATTGTTCCGCGATAGTACTTTTGTTGGAATACGCACTGTAATGAAAGATGCATGCAAGCTCGTGTCTGTTCCCGCAACGTTATAGCTCCGGGATTTGCCGCTTAGACAAAGAGCAACCTGCTGAACGCTCTGATTTCTCGATCCAGATCAATGCATGAGGAGGAAAAATGGCAACTCTTGACGAACTTCGCACTGCTCAAGCGGGTTCCGGAATAATTGATAACAGCGTTGGCATGAATTTAGAGGCGGTTGTCATCCCTGTGTCGGATGTTGAGCGCGCGAAGAGGTTCTACGAGCAACTCGATTGGCGGCTGGACGCCGACTTTTCGTTCGATAATGGCTTCCGGGTGATCCAGTTCACTCCGCCCGGCTCAGGATGTTCAATCCAATTTGGGACAAAGATCACGTCAGCCGCGCCTGGTTCGGTCCGCGGTCTCTACCTTATCGTGTCCGACATGACCGCTGCACGCAATCAACTCATCGCGCGAGATATCGACGCGAGTGAGGTATTTCATGCCGGAACGCCTGGTGCTCAGTTCCAATCCGATGGCAATGGTCGCGTTAGCGGGCCAGCTCCGGATCATGCCAGCTACGGTTCATTTGCCACCTTCAATGACCCTGATGGCAATGGCTGGCTGCTTCAGGAGGTGACAACACGGCTGCCCGGCAGGATGGCTACGGATGCGACCATTTACAAATCGCCTACGGATCTGGCGAGCGCATTGCGCCGTGCTGAAGCGGCCCATGGTGAATATGAGAAAAGGATTGGGCATGCCGATAAGGACTGGCCCGATTGGTACGCCAGGTTCATGAGCGCTGAGCAGGAAGGCACAGAGCGACCGCGATGAGGGACATCTAGATCGGCAACCAGCGGAGTGAAACCATGCGTTCTGATATTCACCGACGCGGGCCGCAAGTCAGGGCCGCCATCGGACAGGACTGATTTGTTTATCGGAAAGGAATTTTCATGAATGCTGGAGTCACTCTCCTACTCTGTTTTAGCATCGCCATCATGGCCGGGTTCCGTTCGCTAGTTACACCCGCAGTTGTGGCGTAGGCATCTTCACCGCTTTGGCCTTGGTTGAAGTGATCCTTGATAAGCTTCCGAGTACGCCGGCCCGCACAAGCGCGGTCCAGCTCTCTGCACGAGTCGTCACAGGGGCATTGACCGGTGCATGTCTGGCAGTGGCTGGCGGAGTGATCTTGTGGCTCGGAGCGCTGGCCGGAGCGGTTGGCGCAATCGCGGGTGCTTTCGGCGGGTATCGTCTCCGTGCCAGTTTAGGTCGTGCCCTGCGTGTTCCAGATTTCCTCCTCGCACTTACTGAAGACCTGGTCACAATTGGCCTCGGCGTATTCCTGGTTTCTCGGTTCTGAGGCCAGAACTAATACCAAGGTATCACCGGTACTATCGTCTAATTGTTTTGCCTTCGCGCCTCTGTTGTGATTCTTTGTGCGCGCCCCAGATCTCTCAAAGCACGCAGCCCTCGAAGATCGTTGTGGCTCTCAATGAAAAGGAAGAACCAATGATTAAACCTGGATCAAGTGAAAACGAAATATCTCGTGAAATATCTCGTGATCGTCTCGCGGAGTTGTTGAACGACGATCTGTGTCGCGAATATCAGGCCATCATTGCCTACGTGGTCTATTCGCAGGTCTTGAGCGGTGCTCAGTACATGGATATCGCTGCCCAGCTCGAGATCCATGCTAAACAAGAGCTCGATCATGCACTAATCATCGCAAGACAGATCGACTATCTCGGAAAAATGCCGGCGGTTACTCCCCGGCCGGTTCGCACGTCGGAGAATGCTAAAGACATGCTTCGATTCGATCTTGAAAATGAAAATGAAACCATTCGTAATTACCGAGAGCGCGTCCGGCAATGTGAAGCGCTGGAAGAATATGCAATGGCGGAACAGATTCGGCAAATCCTCGTGCAGGAGCAGGACCACCAAATCGATTTAGCCACTGCCCTCGGCGAAGAAGTTCCAGACGTTAGCGGTGGTCCGAAAGCACGCACCCTGGGCAAGCGCCGGTGACTCCAGTTCACTTTTTATCGAGAGGGCGGATTCGCGGGTGGCGAAGGAATAGCACCGGCCGGCTGATCCTGGAGCAGGTCGAGTCCGATTAAATCGACGCAAATTGCCGGGGGCCGGTCAATCCTGCCGCTCAATAGGGCAGCAGTCCGCCGGCGCAGTTAACTGTGTCCGCGGTAATGTTGATCAGAACATCAGCAACTATGCGCAAGACATGCTAAAGCAAGGAAAGGACATTTTTCGTTTTGACACTTTTGGTGACGAAGCTTTTTGGGGGGACACTCTTCACCTTCACCAGGCAATTGCCGGAGAAAAACTGGGCGGTGTAGGTCCCGGAGTAAGTCCCAAGACGGCGCTGGCCGTGGGTCTTAAAGTTGATCTGGACGCCTTACCGGCGAGTCTGGTGGACCAGCTCAAAGCGGGCAAGATCAATCTTGACGATCCCGCCACAACGTTGGCCTTGCTCAAGCTCAACTCGGTTGTCGGAGTTACCGGCCATTTTGACCAACAAGGAAAATTGGTGTCGATGGGCATCCAGTGCGCGTTGTGTCATTCCACAGTGGACGATGCGCTGGTTCCGGGAATCGGCCACCGTTTGGATGGATGGGGCGCTCGTGACTTGAACGTTGGGGCCATTGTATCTTTGGCGCCGAACCTTCAGCCCTTTTCCGATTTGCTGGGCGTGGACATCGCGACAGTTAAGAAGGTGCTTGGAAGTTGGGGTCCGGGCTGCTATGACGCAGAGCTCGATAAAGACGGCAAAGGACTTCGACCTGACGGAAAACGCGCCTGCACGCTTATCCCTCCGGCCTATGGTCTGGCTGGCGTGAACCTGCATACCTGGACAGGGTTTGGATCAGTGCCTTACTGGAACGCGTATGTTGGCGCCACAGAAATGCACGGATCGGGGACGTTCTACGATGCTCGTCTCAATGACAAGGCAATGTACCCGATCGCCGCGAAAAGTGGATCGTACAACTCTCATGGTAAACCGGACCAGCTCACCTCCAAGTTGGCGGCGCTCCACTTCTATCAATTGGCGATCCCGGCGCCGAAACCGCCGGCGGGAAGTTACGACCAGACCGCCGCGAGGCTTGGGAAGGTTGTGTTCGAAGGGAAAGGCAAATGCGCTACCTGCCATGTCCCGCCTTTGTACACGGAACCCGGGAACAACCTGCACACCCCAAGTGAGATCGGCGTGGACTCCTTCCAGGCAGATCGCTCGCCAACACATATGTATCGCACAGCCCCGCTGGCAGGCCTATGGAGCCGCCAGAGCCGTGGTTTTTACCATGATGGTCGCTTCCAGACTCTCGACGAGGTCATTCAACATTATGACAAGCATTTCACTCTAGGCTTGTCCCCCGAGGAAAGTAAGGAATTGGTCGAATTCATGAAATCACTCTAGCTAGTGGAACACCGAAGCACTAACTGTTGCCATCCTCTGAATAGGCGCTTCAGGCTTCTGGCTCAATCGCTTTGCACGTTAGCAGCGATGCGAGCCAGAAGCCTGGTTGTGAGAAGTTTTCAGATACAGAACCCAAGCGGCGCCCAAAATGG
>QIAK01000154.1 GCA_003225515.1 Acidobacteriota bacterium
GGCTTTGTACGATCAAATTTTTCTTTCGCCATAATTCAGCTCTTAGCTCCTAGCTCTTTGCCTTCTTGCTCAAAACCCTAAATCTTTGTCATCCTGAGCGGCGCTTTTCGCCGCAAAGGACCTATGCAACTTACTCTCGAGCCCGAGATCCTTCGCAAAAAACGCTAAGGATGATCGCAGCGGGCTCTCGCTTCGCTCACGCCCGCAAGGCGCGATCAGTAATACTGGTACAACTTCTTAAACTTGTGCCGCAGCGCTACGTCGACACCCTCAAGCTTCGACAGGTAAAACTCGCGCATCTGAGCCTGGTCGGACAATGTCAGCGACTCATACAACTTGTGCGCATCAAGTTCCGCTTCGCCTACTACGCCTTCGAGCAAACGCTGCGCCAGCACCGCATCGAAATCCCGAACGCGAATCCCTTTGCGATCCAACTGCTTCAGGAAGCGCTCGGCCTTCTCGGGCAAGAACGCCTGCTCAACCGCCGCTCGCAACCTGGCGAACTCTTGCGCCTTCTCGACCTTGATGGCAGCCTGTCGGGATTTCGCCAGCGGGCTCAGACTCCCGCTAAACGGCTCAACTCTGGAGCGGGAGACGGGAATCGAACCCGCGACCAACAGCTTGGAAGGCTGTGACTCTACCACTGAGTTACTCCCGCCAAAACCAGCTGTCAGCTTTCAGCCGTCAGCTTTCAGCTAAAACCAGCGGCTAAAGCCGCGCCCTTCAAAAGCTTCCAACGAACACGGAACAAATTCTGGAGCCGATGACCAGGATTGAACTGGTGACCTCTCCCTTACCAAGGGAGTGCTCTACCAACTGAGCTACATCGGCCCTGAAACCCAGCTGTCAGCTTTCACTGCCAGCCCTCAGCAAATCCTAATCAGCGTCCCTGCTCTTGTCCGGATGCAGCACATCTTCGCGGCGCAACACGGACTTCAATGCGAACAGCCCCAAAACCAGCAACGTTCCTGCCCGCAACTTCGGGTCGGTCAGCGTAGTCCACGCCAGCGCTCCCAGAACTACATAGCAGACCAGCGCAATGGACAATCTGTTCACAAATCACGGTTCACAAATCAGCGCTTCACGCCAATCTGATTCTCATCAAGCAAATGGTGCACAGGGAAGGATTCGAACCTTCGTACCTCGCTAGGAGGGACAGATTTACAGTCTGTTGGCTTTAACCACTCACCCACCTGTGCAAAAACTTTCGGGCGATACGGCGGTTGCGTTTGCTCCGTCAGACTACCTTTCGAAGCCGCTGAAAGCGCTCACGCCAAACCTGCAGACCAAACGCAGCAAAGCCACGCTTCAGTACACTTTACTTTCGCAACACAGGGAAACCAAGGCTCACGCAAGACACCGCGATGATCACTGCACGCCGGAAAAGTACCGAATGGAGTGCGTTGGAAAAACCTGTTGCGCCGCTACCGAGTCCGCCACTGCTGGAAAACTATCTTAAATTCGTAACTCGATTCGTGATTCGTACTCTGGAGCTGGCGAAGGGATTTGAACCCCCGACCCCCTGATTACAAATCAGGTGCTCTACCAGCTGAGCTAAAACTTATCCCTCTGATCCCTGCCAGATGTCCGGGACAATTATTTAAAGGTATCACAAGGGCAACTTAGGGTGCAACCAAGTTAGGCTGTAACCGGACGCGCGCCAGGACAGTAGCTCAATTTGGGTTTTTCTGCGTTCTCCTCGGCCGGGAGCCGATCTCTTCATGCAATCACAGAGAACGCAGAGAAAAAAACGCAGAGTTCGCGGAGAAACCCAAATTGAGCCACTGCCCGCTAGAAACCTTTGCCAAACCTAGCAGTTCTTGGCATTTCCGCAAGTGTACTCGCTGTCTTGCCAAAGGGCCGAACATGTCGCTTGTAGTTGTGAAACTTGAGCCAACGCCGCATTAAAAAGTATTCGTTAATGGGTCTGTCATCCTGTAGTGCTGGCGTCCCCGGACTCAACGAGAACAGTTGCTCCATCTTCACTTCTTGCGAGAGAACCTTCTCAAATTGCTGCTGAGCGCTCGCTTCCGGACCCCATTCGACAAAGTCGGATACGGCAGAAGATGGTAACCGGGACGCAAGCTGCGAACTAGACCTCATCGGCAACGGCTCCATACTCGCCAGAAAATGGACTCCGAAACCGCTTAACGAAGAAAATGCTCGTACGAAATGGAAGGACTCCGCGAGAGCTCTCGCGACGGAAGCAGCGGTAGTAGTATCCCCCTCGGTCATGGGATACCACATCTGCAGAATTCCCGATGGCCGCAAGTGTTTCTTAATCACTTCGTAAAACTCGCGCGAGTAGAGCAAGCTTGAGCCGGGGGCCCACACCGGAGGCGGCGGATCCACAACGATGACATCATAGCTCTCGCTCGATCCGTCGAGGAAACGCCTGCCATCATCTACTACGATTCGCGCCAGCGGAGAACTCATAACGCTCCGCGCGTCGGGGTGGAAGTATCCAAACATTAAAGGAACACTCGGGACGAGATCTACCGAGGTGGTTTTGATTCCCCACGAAAGCATCGAGCGAAAGCTAGTGCCCATCCCAAAACAGATCACCAGGCCGTTTTGCGGAGGCCGTGACATGAAGGCGAGTGGCAAATGCGCCATGTACTTGGTAATTGGAGTTAGGGTGGTCATGCCCACTCCATTGACCAGAAGCTCCCGGTCGAACCCCGCTCCAATTGCCATCACTGTCGCCGTATAGTCCCTTCGCACCTCGCGAACAGGATATTTCTGTTCATAATCGTGGCTTGAGCGAAAGGCCATGATTGATACGACGGTTGCAAGCACAAACTTGAGTTTGGGATTCAGACGACGCCCAGGCCGAACCACTTCAGTTTCGGCATTTGATTTGCGAAATGCCGTAATCCCCGCTATCACAAACAGAGGCAGCGCGAGAACTGCCACCGAGCGGCGCTCGCCCAGCCAGGGTAGTAGACAAAATCCCGCTACTAACGGGCCAAGAATGGAGCCAACCAAATTAACGGCGTATGCGGTTCCAGCTCGTTCAGGATCTCCTCCGGACCATGAATCCACCAGCAATGGAGTCAGAAATCCAGCCATGGAGCAAAAGAGGACGATGCCCGCAAGCCGAAACCCTCCCAACTCAGATCCGCCAAGCCTGAAGGGCACCAGCGGATCTACGGCAAGCAGCGGAATGATTGCGAAGAGGGCGAGCAAACTCCAAGCGGGCGCACTCTCCTCAAGCTGGTGAGAGTGTACCCATAACCGGTAGGCGTATGATCCCAAAAGCGTGGCGAGCAGGTACACGCCGAGTATCCCTGCGAATGCGTAGACAACATTTCCTAAATATGGAGTGAGCTGGCGAACCCACACAACTTCCATCCCCATACTTACCAACCCCGTCGTGAACAACATCCAGAGAACGCCAGAGCCAGGCATTCCGTACAGCCTTTGACGCCGCACCTGCGAAGGTATCGGGACGGCAGTTGCCGTGCAAGAACGTAATCGGAAACTAATAGCCAAGGCCGAGATAGCAAGAGCTGTGTTCAAAGCGCCAGCAACGTAAAGTGTTTTTCTAAAGCCCAGCAGCTCGATCAAAACGAAAGCTGACGCAAACGTGCCAATGAGTGCGCCGAGAACGTTGGCAACGTACAAGTAGCTGAATGCCCGTTCTGAAACGGATCGGCGGGTTTGCCGGATGACTGAGATCAGTAGCGGAAAGGTTGCCCCCATGCACACGCACCAAGGGACAATCGTGATTCCAACCCAGAGCCCCGAGAGCAGGTAATAATTCGAGGTTTGCCAGACGCTAAACTGGCCGGCGTTCTGCAGAATAGAGCGTCCGAGCTTAAGCTCGTAAGGCACCAACACAGACGAGAGGGCTACGAGCAACTCCGCGAGTGCGTAAAGGCGCAGCGCGAGTACGGCTCCGGATCGCTTCCGTGTCATCCTTCCGGCGCCCCATGACCCCAGGCTGAGGCCCGCCATGAACATCGACAGCACAACAGCAACCAGCGCCGCAGTGACGCCGAAGCTGGCCATCGCCAGGCGAAGCCATACGACCTCATATAACAATCCGCAAAAACCGGAAACCACGAAGAAACCAAAATACGAGAGCCCGCTTGGAAGAGAAATCTCTTGCTCCAGATTTTCCGGCTCAGAAGTATTGAAGGCTGTGGGCATGGAGTCCTAAAGGCCTGCAACAGGCCGGAACACTTAGGTTTGGGGGGACGGCTCCGATGTTACCAGACCAACCCAGGTGAGGGACAAGAGTCAGGCCAGCGTCCGATCCCATTAAGCACCGATCCCATTAAACGTTGAACGTTGGACGAGCCGGGCGTTTCGATATCTTTAAGCCCTGACAGTGCTATCATTTCACTCCTGATCACTCCTGACACGCATTCATGCGAATTAGACGGACCTTCCCCATCGCTCTAGTGGTCGTGATTGTGGCAGCGGCGGTGACGTTTGCCGTCCAACTGCGAAAGCATGCACCACCGGAACCCGCGCGCCTGCTTCCCGGCGCCGATGCGTTTCTGTACGGAAATCTGGGCTGGGCCCGCAAAGCAAACGGGGGAAAGCTTCTCCTGCCCGTTGCTCACGATCCCGAGTATGACCGCTTCATCCAGGAGACTGGTTTCGATTTCGAACGCGATCTGGATGCCGTGGCCTTCGCAATCCACTATCCCCAAAGCTGGCTTGGCGGCGGCACGGGCGGCGCGGCGCCGGAGCCTCGCTTTTCTGAGGTCTTCACGGGAAGGTTTGATGGTAGCCGTTGCATCGCGTACCTGAAAAAAACCGCGAACTCCGTGGAGAACTACGAATCCGTCGACATTTTTACGATTCCTCTTTATGGACGCTCGTTTCGAATTGCGATCCTCGGCGTGGACACGGTCGCCGCTTCGAATCATGATGATCCCGCAGTCATTCGCGGCATGGTTGACCGATCGCGGCGTCTGGCATCTCCTTTTGGCGGTCCGGCCCTGCTGCGCCGTTATTACAAGCGCGTGCAGTTGGCCAGCCCGGTTTGGATGGTGGCGCGTGTCGAACCCTCATCGCCCGGCTTCGAGGCCTGGTCCGCGGTTTTTCCCAAACCTGCCGACCTCGTGATCTCGGCAAGTTATAACCCTCTCCATCTGCCTCTTCGCACCGGAGTATTGCATCTGCGGGCGGAGGCCTGGGCAGCGAATGATGACGATGCTCACGACATCACCGACAAGGCGAATGTCTTTCTTGCAATGTTTCGGAGTGCGGAGTTATCGGTCGGAGCCGGGGGCAACGATGCCGATCTGAAGGCCGTTTTCGACAGCCTGCAAGTCCGCCAGGAAGGCAACCGGGCCGTGCTCTCGGCAATCCTGCCGGGTGGAGTTCTGCGCAAGCTGGGAGAGACTTCCGACCAGACGCTGGAAAACGCACCCTCAGCGGCACCGCCGCAAGCTGCTGAATCGCGCTAAATGGCAGCGCCCGCGATGCAACTAATCCTCCCGCCGAGCGTCTTATCAGATTAGGCATACGCAGCGCGTACAATAAAACTTAATGTCGAATTCTCTTTCGAGTCTTCCGCTCCCCATTGCCGCCTTCCTCGCGGGCTTGATCTCTTTTCTCTCGCCTTGCGTGCTTCCGCTGGTACCGGGATACATCTCTCTAATATCCGGTGTGGGGGTCGAGGAGTTGAAGACGCCGCAGAGCCAACTCATGCGCCGCGTCATGGTGAATTCAATCGGATTCATCCTGGGCTTTAGTGTCGTATTTGTGACCTTGGGGGCAATCTCGACTGAAATCGGGCAGATCGCGGCGCGTTACAAGCACACGTTGTCGATTGTGGCCGGCGTGGTCATCATTATTTTTGGATTGCACTTGACTGGTATTTTCAAAATTAAAGCGCTCTACACCGATGCGCGTTTACATAGTGTGAAGGGCAGCAGCACTCCGATTGGTGCGTTTGTGATTGGATTCGCTTTCGCCTTTGGTTGGACCCCTTGTCTGGGGCCGATTTTGACCGTTTTGCTGACACTGGCCAGCGAGCAGGACACACTCATCAAAGGCATCGCGCTGCTGGCGGTGCATCCACTCGGACTGGCAGTGCCGTTTCTGCTGACATCAGTTCTCATGGAGCGCTTCTTGAAGTTTTACAGCCGTTTTCGCTCGAAAATGCACCTATTGGAAGTGGCGAGCGGCGGCTTGATGATCGCATTGGGTGTATTGCTCGTGATCGGTCGCTTTACGCTGATTTCGAGTTGGCTGTCGTTCCTGAACCGTTTCGCTTTGTGATTTGGAGGATGTGAGTTGAAGATCGAAGAATTTCAGTTTTGTCCAAAATGTGGAGCCCAGCTGAGTCAGCCCTCCGGCATCACGCCGGAAGGCGCCCTGGGCGCGACAACCTGCGGCAATTGTGGATTGACGTTTCAGCCGTCAGAGCTCGCGGGAGGCGTCCCGCCCTCATCTGCCCCAGGCGGCAAGCGTAATCCGCTGGCACTCGTCGTGGCTGCCGTTATTGCGGCGGCCATGCTGTACTTCGGCGTGCACATGGCTCGTCGTTCCGAAATGCCCACATCTCGGATCTCCAAGTCGTCTCCCGCGCCTGATTTCACGCTGGAATCTCTCGAGGGCAAGAACCTGCGCCTATCGGACCTGCGAGGCAAAGCGGTGCTGCTGAATTTCTGGGCGACCTGGTGCGGTCCATGCAAAATCGAAACCCCGTGGCTTGTAGAATTGCAGAACAAATATGGATCGCAGGGCCTGCAAGTGATCGGGGTCGCGATGGATGATTCCGGCAAAGAAGATATAGCCAAGTTCGCCAAAGATATGGGAGTCAACTATCCCGTGCTGCTCGGCAAGGAAGCCGTCGGCGATGCCTATGGCGGGGTTCCGGCGTTGCCGGAAAGCTTCTTCATTGGGCGCGACGGCAAAATTGTCGACAAAATTATAGGACTTAAGGGCAAGTCCGAAATCGAGGACTCGATCAAGGCGGCCTTGAGCACTCAGGCGGGAAATGTCAGCGCCGAAGTTACGCCCGTTAATGCCACGCAGCCTCAGAACTAACACTAGAAGATCGCAGCACTCGCTCTTAGTATCTGGTGGTATGGGTCGAATGATTTTGCGAAGGCACAACTCGAGTGCAATTTTGATTCTGGCCCTGCTCGCAGGCGTGGCGTCGGCGCAAGCAGGCAAGCCGCCTTCCGTTTCAATGGCCCCCGTCGGTTTGGTAACGGCTGCGCGCGCGGCTCAGACCATGGTGAACCTAAACTTCCGTGTGGCCTCGGGTTTTCATATCAACTCCAACACGCCAAAAGACGAGTACCTGATTCCTACCAGCCTGAAGATGGACCTGCCCACGGACATCATCCTGGGAAAGATTGACTATCCCGCGGGAAAAGATGTGAGCTTTCCTTTCTCTCCGGATACCAAGCTGAACGTTTACAGCGGAGATTTCACCATCGCGGTTGCGGTACATCCCTTGCACGCCGTGCAGCCGGGAAAATATGTGATGCATGGCGTGCTGCGCTACCAAGCCTGCGATAACGCGCAATGCTTCCCGCCGAAGACGCTGCCGGTGAGCTTTGATGTGAAGGTCGTGAAGGAGCCGCCCGGCCCGCGTCATAATCCTGCGCAAAGTCCACACGTACATAACTAACCTGCGCTGAGGGCAGATACAAAAAAGCGGCCGGGGATAATACCCCGGCCGCCTGCTTTGGTGCACTGTTCCGCAGCGCCTATGGCGTTACCACGAGCGTAACGTTCAGCGTATGGGTAGGTGCTCCGGTGCCGGTTCCCGTGGAGGTGACCCCCACGGTGTAGCTGCCAGCGGGTGTGCCTGTAGATCCGCCGGTGCTGGTCCCACCACACCCGACCAGGGTGAACATCATCACCAGGAGCATCGCTCCGAGTAATATGGTCATCTTTCCCTTGCCGCGCTCAAGCTCTCTATTAAAAGTGGGGCAGCCGTGTTGGAGTTCGCTCGCGACGTTGCAGCCGCAGTGCTGATGGTTAGAGTCGTGCTCAGCGGCAGGTTGCCGTCAGCGACGACCGATGCCGGGCTGAACGAGCATGCGGCCTTGGCTGGCAACCCAGTGCAGGCAAACGTGATCGTTCCGTTATAGCCATTTCTGCCCGCCAGAGTCAGGTCATAGGTGACTGAAGCGCCGGCCGCGACCGTAGCAGTCGGGGTCTGCGTTACAAATGTGTAGTTCTGCGCAGTGCCGCTGCCATTGCCATTCAACAGGACACTCACTCCCCCCACATAGTCATTGCCTACTACTACATCCACTGTGCCATCCCCGTTCACATCCGCCAGCGACATTCCCCATATGTAGCCAGCTGCGGGGAACTCGACTGGGCTCGCGAAGGTACCATCGCCAATACCGGCCATGATACCGACGGTGCCATAGTAGTAATTGACGTAGATCAGGTCGAGGTTGCCATCGCCATCGAAGTCGGCCGTCTGCACATTCGCCGTATAGGCGTAGCCCAAACCGCCAGCTTGCGTCGAACTGGGATAAGCGACTGGCGCCTGGAAGGTGCCGTCTCCGTTGCCCAGCGTAACCACGATGGCGCCGGGATACACCGGCCCGTTGTTCATGCTGACTGCCAGATCGAGCTTGCCATCTCCATTCAGGTCTCCCACGGCAACGTATTCAGCGAAACCCGTGCCGGTCACAATATTGGTTTCTGTCTGGAAGGTGCCGCTGTTGTCGTTATTTCCGAGCAAAACATCCACATTGCTGTCGGAATTGTTGTAAGCAGTGATCACCAAATCGAGATACCCATCTCCGTTCACGTCCGCAGCCGCTATCCCATACCCATATCCCGATAAGGAATAATTGCTGAGCTGTCCGAACGTGCCGTCACCAACGCCGAACAGGACGCCCACGGTGTCACTACTTGCGTTCAGGACGGCAAGATCGAGTTTGCCATCATGATTGAAGTCCCCAGCAACCAGATTCTCGGGATACGGGCTACCCGATGCATCTGTCGCGTACGACTGTCCCGGGGTGAAGGTTCCGTCTCCATTGCCCAGAAAAATCTGCACCGTACCGTTTGCGTAATCTGTGGCGGCGATATCCAGCTTGCCGTCACCGTTAAAGTCGGCCGCCATAACATAGGAGAAAGTGTTGCTGGTTCCGTAAGAGATCCCGGGTTGCAGGGTCCCGTCCGGATTCGAAAGATAAACAACTATCCCCGGAATTGTGTTTCCATCCTGCCCGGCCACAACGTCCGAGATTCCGTCTCCATTAAAGTCGCCGGAGGCGACGCTGTAGGTGTACCCGTAGTTGCCGAAACTATTCGGCAGGAAATAGCTCACACTCGCACGCAAGCTTCCGTCACCATAGCCTTCGAGATACACGAAGCTGTAGTAGTCGTCGGGTTCGACAATGTCCATCAAGCCGTCGCCATTGAAATCGGCGACCACAGGAGCAGTCCAGGGATAACCGCCGGTACCATAGCCCACAGTCGGAACCATGAGCGTGCCGTCGCCATTTCCCAATAAGATCGTGATGTCGCCGGCATCGCTGTTGCCCAGAACGATGTCGTTTTTCCCGTCCGCATTCATATCCGCGACGGTGGCGTGATAGGGATACATATACTGATCGCCCGCGTTATCGTAGTAAACCCCGGTCTGGAATGAGCCCTCACCATTGTTGAGATAAACGGTCACGGTGTTGTCGCCGCAGTTCAGGCTAATGATCTCCGGTTTACTGTCGCCGTTCAGATCTCCGGCTATATCGCCGCAGGTGTCATGAACTGTGTCTGAAGTTTCCAGGGCCACGGGTTCAGCGAAAGTGCTGCCGGTAGCCAGAAACACGTTCACCTGGTTACCAATCTCACCCGAGAAATCAAGTTTGCCGTCGCCATTGAAATCAGCGAAGACAATCTGGTTAGGCGCCGCCGCAGTCAGTGTGGCAGCCGTGGTGGGGCTCTGGAACGTGCCGTCTCCGTTACCCAGTACTGAAATCACCAACCCCGGCGTTTCCGAATCGATTGCCAGAATGTCCAGCTTGCCATCGGCATTGACGTCTGTTAGAAGCCCGCCATTGAGGGTATAACCTGAAACGAAGTAGTTATTCCCCAGCGTGAACGTGCCGTCGCCATTGCTGAGCATGACATCGAATGTGGAACCGCAGCCGAGAACAGGCGCGCTTTTATGCCCTGTGGCGCAACCACCCGAATAGGGATGAATCATGATGATGTCATCCTTCCCGTCGCCATTTACGTCGCCCACAACGATTGGGTCATCGGTGTCGCTCGGAGTTGCAGTAAGCTGGGCTGCCTGAAAGGTCCCGTCGCCATTGCCCAGGATGACCGAAACCGAATAGATAGTAGTGCTGCTAACGTTGTTGTAGACGAGTTTGGCGACATCCTTTTTTCCGTCGCCGTTGAAGTCGCCGAGAAGCGCGCCGCCGCTGTCATCGTCCGCGCCGCCCATCGCTATCTGAGCCGCACTCACCAGCCCGGTTGTACCCGACGGACTGCTGCTGAATTTGCGGGGCTTGGAGGAGCGGGCTTGAGCGCGAGTTTTGGCCGGCTCGACTGGGCGCACCGCCGGGGCGGCAGGGTGCCCTACAGGAAGTGTATTTTTACGGGCAGGAGTTTTGCGCGCGACACTGGTTGGCTCGTGAGAACGCTTGAGCTTCATCTGGCTTGAAACGCTGGGTTGCGAGTGAGAGCCAGAGCTGGGCAATGACACCAGCAGCAGAACAGCCGACACAACAAAATCTTTTTTCATAAACAACGAGAATCCTTTCGAGCGAAGTTTTTGGAGTGATACTTCCGAGCGGGCCCATTGCGTTCCCCGTCTCTGGGAGCACTTCGGCGAAAGCAGAGCAACTCTTCCGCTTCAAGTCCGGCAAACAATACGCAGCTAAACTTTGGGAGCGCAGCCCGAACTTGAAGCATGAGGCGAATACTTTCAACTTACGAAGGGCGGATGTTTCACTCAGTTAATAGCGGTGAGAAGCGGCTGCCGGACGAAAATG
Source organism: Acidobacteriota bacterium (assembly GCA_003225515.1). Taxonomy (GTDB): domain Bacteria; phylum Acidobacteriota; class Terriglobia; order Terriglobales; family Acidobacteriaceae; genus Sulfotelmatobacter. Next base: position 10,947 of record QIAK01000154.1, read on the forward strand.
GAAGAGCGATTTCCGACTCATTTTGAATTGAAAACTGCGGTGCGGGCGCGGCACGCCCGGCGCGCTGTTTTCGACCGGATCGCCCGGCAGGCGGCCCAGGGCGCGAAGTGCTATTCTGACCTCGACTCCTGATGAAGACTCTTTACGAACACCTTCCACCGGTGGAAATCGGCGGGCGCACCCTCGTGGGTCGCGTGCTGTTTGGACTGCTGGTGCTGGTCGCCGCACTTGTGGGCGCGACCTCAGGGCTACTCCTCGTTTACACCACCGACTTGCCTCAGGTTGACGCTTTGGAAGCCTACCGTCCCAGTTCTATCACCGAACTCTATGACGATCACGGACGCGTGATTGGATCGTTCGCGCTGCAACGTCGCGTGGTCGCGGGCTATGAAGATTTCCCCCCCGTCTTGCGCGACGCCCTGGTCTCCATCGAAGACAAAGATTTCTACCGCCACTCCGGCATCAACTTCGTGCGTATCGTGGGAGCGGCCTACCGGGATATCGAGTCGGGCGGCAAAGTGCAAGGGGCATCAACCCTTACCATGCAACTCGCCCGCAATCTTTTTCTTTCGCCGGATCGCAGGTGGCAGCGCAAGGTACAGGAGGCGATGCTGGCGATTCAGATCGAGCGCCGCTTCACCAAAGCTCAGATCTTCACCCTGTACGCGAATCAGATTTTTCTCGGCCACGGCGTATACGGCTTCGAAGCGGCGTCTGAATTTTATTTCAGCAAGCCCGCTAAGCAGCTGACGATCGACGAAGCTGCCCTGCTGGCGGGTTTGCCCAAGGGTCCGACGGTATATTCGCCCATCAACCATCCTGATCGCTCGCAGAAACGCCGCAATCTCGTGCTCAATGCCATGCTCGAAGATGGAAAGATCACAGCTGCGCAAGCCGCAGACGCGCGCTCCGCGCCTTTGGCGCTGCATCTGGCGCACGATCCGAATTCGCTGGCGCCGTATTTTGTGGAAGAGATTCGCCGCTATCTTGAGAGCAAATATGGCGCCGACCAGGTGCACGAAGGGGGATTGAAGGTTTACACCACGCTCGATGTGGACTTGCAGCGCGCGGCGAATCAGTCGGTGCTCGATGGCTTGGCTGCCTATGAACGCCGTCATGGCTGGAAGAATCGCCTGGAAAATGTGCTTGCCGACGGAATGCTTCTGGACAAATATTTCCATCCCGACTGGGACGATGAACTCGAAGTGAACGGATACGTCCATGCGCTCGTGACCTCTTCCGGAACCGGTATCGCGACGCTTAAGTTTGGGCGCTACACCGCAGCGCTGGGACAGGCGGACGTGGCCTGGACTCAACAAAAACTCGCCGGCATTCTCAAACTCGGAGACATCTGCTATGTCAGGGTTCTTGCGCTGAGCGCGAACGGTGCGGCGCACGTCAGCCTGGAACAGGATTCCGGCGTTCAGGGCTCCCTGCTGGCCATCGACAATGCCACCGGCGGAATCAAAGCCATGGTGGGCGGGCGTGATTTCAACGAGTCAAAGTTTGACCGTGTGACCCAGGCCATGCGGCAAGTGGGATCGTCCTTCAAGCCATATGTATACACAACCATCATTGACGGAGGCGGCAGTCCCGACGATACGATTCTCGACGAGCCCGTCAGCTTTGAGACATCTTCCGGTCCCTACTCGCCGCACAACTACGACGAAAAATTCGAAGGCATCATTACGTTGCGCCGCGCGCTGGCACAGTCGCGCAACATCCCCGCGCTGAAGCTGGCGAATCAAGTCGGCATTAAAAGCGTCATCGATTATGCGGGACGCTTTGGCATCACGGCGAAGCTGCCTCCGTATTTGCCGGTTGCGCTGGGCTCGGCGGAAATTGCTCTCATCGAGCAGACCTCCGCCTACAGCGTGTTTCCCAACGACGGAGTACGCGTTATTCCCCGCTACATCACTCGCGTTACCGACTATGAAGGCCGCGTGCTCGAAGAAAACTTTCCCGACGTGAAGGACGTCATCAGCCAGCGCACCGCGCGCATCATGACCTCAATGCTGCGGGAAGTTGTGCTGCATGGAACCGGCGTCGCGGCCGCAAGGCTGCCGTTTCCGGTAGCGGGAAAGACCGGCACCACCAATGATTTTACCGATGCCTGGTTCGTGGGATTTTCTCCCGCCATGAGTTGCGGCGTTTGGGTCGGCTACGATGATAGGAAGTCTTTAGGCGCGAAAGAGACTGGAGCCCACGCTGCTCTACCCATCTGGATGAACTTCATGACGGTAGCGATGGCAGGCAAAGACGTGGGAGATTTTCAG
>QIAK01000610.1:0-1469 GCA_003225515.1 Acidobacteriota bacterium
TGGGTATTGGAATGTCGAACGCGACTGCTGAATTCAGCGATTTCGCCGGCACGGCGGCTACGAGTTCGCTGGTGAACCATAAAACTCTCGCCATGGAAGATGGCGCGCTCGGCGCTGCAACCGCGTGTTACTGGACTGTCGCACAAGGCCAGACCGGGGCCACCTGTCCCGATGCGCAAGGCGTCCTGCTTGACAATCAGTATGACCGCGTCCGCGACACCGTCCTGGCCACAGCGACCACCGCGCCTTCCGCGCCGACTGGGTGTGGAGGTCCGCCTAACACCACTCCTTGCCTCACTGAGAAGCAGGTGCAAGTCCTCTGGATCAAGAACGTAGCCAATGAACGGTTATTGTGCGATACCACGGTTTCCGGCTGCGTGAATAACACGAGCACGGAAGCGATCCTTTACGAGTCCCAGGTTGCACAAACGATTCGCGCAGCCAAGTCAAGGTATCCAAACCTGAAGCAAGTCTTCCTGTCGACGCGCATCTATGCCGGCTATGCGACGGATGGGCTCAATCCCGAGCCCTACGCCTACGAATATGGCTATTCGGCAAAGTGGTTGATCGAGGCTCAGATCATTCAGGAGCGGAACGGGACCATCGATCCAGTGGCCGGCAATATGAGCTATACCAGTGGCACCGCCGCCTGGACTCTCTGGGGCACGTATCTTTGGGCCGATGGAACCATTGCGCGATCCGACGGCACCACGTGGCAGCCCGGCGACTTCCAATCCGACGGCACTCACCCCGACAACAAGGGAAAGCTGAAAGTCGTCAACCTGCTGATGGGCTTTTTCACGACTTCACCCTATACGCCGTGGTTTCGCCCATAGGCATCTCTCGCCGAGGGGAAGCGCGCGTAGAGTCTCACTTCAAGTGGGAAGACGTTAGTAAAGCCCCTTCTCACCCTCTGGTCGCGTCTTCCACCGCCGGTGCACCCACAACCACTGGCTACGATGTCTGCTTCCAGGTTGCCGGTGCGGACTAACTCGACAGCGGGATCAAACCGCAGCCTGTATCTCTTCAACTCCGGATCCCAAATGGTGAATCCCGGAACCACGGCCGCATCGGTGCGCAAAGCGATGCGCGCCAGGCCGCTCGCCGTGCACGCTGCCATGCCGAAGAAATCCACGAAAACTCCCTGCGGGGGAGTCATATTTGTGTCCATCAATATTCCGACAGTCTCGCCCGCCTTCATTGCAGCCAGCAATCCGCGGACGGAATCATCCTTGGCCACGGTCTTATTGCCGTGCATCGTGCGATATTGCTGGAGCATTCGGTCGAGATACTCATTGTCCATAGGCCGCATCACCACATGCAGCCAGTGGCCGTGCAAGGAATGAGCGAACGCGGAAAGCTCCCAGCCCCCAAAATGCGCCGTCAAGAAAAGCACTCCCTTGCCGCGAGCGTAGGCTCGTTCATAATTCTCGAGCCCGTCATAGACCACGACTTCGTCGATGTTTTCT
>QIAK01000610.1:1519-3757 GCA_003225515.1 Acidobacteriota bacterium
CGCGCCCGCTCGGGCACACTTTTCTCAGGAAATACCATGGCAAGATTTCGCATGCCGACTTGTCTCAACCGGAAGTGCACCAGATAAACCAACTGGGCGATGCCAATGGCAAATGCGCGCGAAAGTGTGCGCGGCAGCAAACCCAATAATTTGATGAACGGCCAGGCTGCCGCGTATTCAAGTTTCCGCCGCATGAGGGGAAGCGTGACCGTATCACCCAGCAAAATTGCTTGTCAAACTCCGCGAATGTTGATTCGACTTAGACAAACTGCGGTGACGCCGGAGCATAGCCGTCGCAGATGTCCGGTCCAGCGCGGTTGTCGGAGAACTCGTCGTGAAACCTACTTCGCCGCCTCTTGCGCCCACTTTGCCAGCGTGGTGAGAAAAGGATTAGCTGCAGCCGGCGGATCCACTTCGCCGGTCAATGCCGCTTTGAAGGTCATCATGTGGCCGTAGAATTCGCGCGTGCTGTCCTTGTCCTGTTTCATTACGGCACCGTTCAGGCTCACTCCGGCGAAGACCCCGCGGGCCCGCGAATAGGTCAACACTTGAGCGCGCATCTTCCAGTCAGTGTTGCCCTCAGCATGACGGCCCACCGGACCCGCGGCCACTGATGCATCCGCGCCCAATGCGACTTTGCTCGTCAGCAGGTGCTGCATGCCATCGTTATTCATGATCAGCATCACCAGATCGACGGCCTGTCCACCGATCTGGAACCCCACGCTGCCGCCGGTGATCGTGAAAAATGCGGGTGCGCTCCAGCCCTTGGGAGTACGGCAGCTGGCCAGCCCACGGCCATACTTGCCGCCCACAATGAATCCACCCTTCAACATCGAGGGCACCACCGCCACGCACTCGGCTTTCCCCAGAATTTCCTGGGGCATGCCCGCGTCGGGCGCCGACTCGATCTCATTCAGCACATCCGCCGCCGCCTGGGCGCGATCCGACGCCTTCGATTCTTTCGTCGTCTCATCCGCAGCAAACACGACACCGCACAGCAACATTACTAGGGTCAGCAGAACAAATTTTTTCATACGTCCTCGCTACACAAACTTTCTTTGGGGATCTAGTAGTTGGATTGTAAATGAATTTTTGGCGTTGTATGGACTGCCTGTACCGTCGGAGATACACAATGCGACGGCGCGGAGTTCCTGGAGATGATTGGATAATTGGCGCCGCCCAGACGACTACTTCTTAGAGAAAGCTCGCGGCGAGAAATCCGTCAGCGCCATAAACGTAGAATCGATCTTCTCCACGAGTGGGCCATTCGCCTCCGATTTCTCTTTCACGCTCTTCCATTCGGGATCGTCGCGAAATGTCTTCCAATTCGCCTCGGCTGCCTCGCGACTGGGATGGCGGAGGATGTAGATCAATGTCTTGTTCTTGTCCGGATCATCCATCGGAGTCCAGTAAGCGACGCTTTCCATTCCATGCCGGTCAAAAATGCTGATCGTATGATCACGAAAGCGCGCCAGAAGATCTTGCATTCTGCCGGGCACGGCATGATAGATCCGCAGTTCGAACACACTGGGCGACCCTGCGGCTGCCTCAGAGCCACGTCCAGCATTCTCGGAGCTTGTGACAGTCTCCCAAAGCGCAGGCGAAAGCAGCGCCACCGCTGGAATGCCCTGCAGCAATATCCGTCTTTTCATGGGCGGAATTCTAACAAACATATGCTTGCGGGGTTCAATCCGCTTTCAGAGACGATGGCAGGGAGGCAGCGCAGCAAAAACGACTTTGGGATGCTGGACCAACCGCCGGCATGTTTCGGTCTGTGTTTGGTGGGCTGCACTTCAACCACCGGCTGCTCTTCATTCACGCCGAAGACGATGAGCCTGAAGATCATTGCTGCCGATCCGAGCAGGGCGAACCGCAGCCTCGATATAGTGGCGCCGTTTTTAAGCCTTTCGGGGCGGCGATGCGTCTTCCATGACGCAGAAGTATACCCAAGGTTGTTAGGCAAATTACAGGCAAATTCGGAGGTGAACTGAACCGTGCATGAGGGGTGGAATTCAGGAGGCAAAAAAATGCGGGGCTGAAAGTAGTGACCCTAATCGCCACTCTCAACCCCGTCTCCCAGGTTCTGTGGTAGGTGAGACGAGTATCCGTCACCTATGAATCTCTGCCAAGATTACGAAGGTAAGTGCCCCAAGGTGACCCTCTAGTCCACCGCGAAGCCACCGCTTCAGGCTAAGAGCTAAAAGCCAAAAGCTGAATTACTTCGTCGCCACCAGCGAA
>QIAK01000611.1:0-553 GCA_003225515.1 Acidobacteriota bacterium
TCAAATACTCATCAAGTTCGTCCTCGATGTTGACGTTGGCTATTTGGCTTCGGGCGCTTTCGTAAAAAAGAGACGTTTCTTGACGTCGATAGGGCACCCGGTCGGTTCCAAGGGGATGGAGCGCTCTCTTGATTTCAAGGAAGAGATCATCACCCGACATTCGCGAGAGCGTCATGCCGTTCGATTGAAGCGTTGCTTCTACTCCGGACATCAAGCTGCGGAACTCGCACACTAGGTCTTCGTGCTCGCGACGACCTCGTTCGATGCATTTCGTCGCCGACATGCTCAGACTGCCCCCGCGCATTTTCTTCTTCCACTCGAAATCGGGAGACTGATGATGGATCCGCGGGTCCCAACTGAAGTAGAAGTGCAGGAAATGGCGGAGGTAGAAACCCTCGGCGTCCTTTTTCGACCACGCATCCGCCTGTTGTCGATCGAACTCCTGCAAAACTGGGACTGGGTTCCGCTGCTCTCGGTTGTAGCGGCCAATCAGGTCCCCGGTGCCCTCTGAGATCTCAAAGCGGGCCTGCATCCGCATGGAACGCTCAGGCAG
>QIAK01000611.1:645-2445 GCA_003225515.1 Acidobacteriota bacterium
GATGATGTCGCGCACCTGCAGTTGTTCGCACAATGGGGGTTGGCCCAGCGACTTGTTGTACCCTTGGCTCGTAAGCGGCATCTTCGTCTCCCTCAGTCCTTGATGTACTCCCGCGTGAATTCCCGGTCCCGCTCAAGCGCCGAATAGACATGCGGTTTTGTGTGGAACATCACCCAATCCAAGAGATATCCACGCTGTTTGCCGTACTTGAACAGCATCAGAGCCGGCACGCTCATAATCGGAACGATGTACTGCAACACCATATTCATGGGCAGCCCGAACATCTCCCGATTCACGAATCTCCCGAAGATATTCATCACCACGGCCACTGCCAAGATCGCGAACAGGTCCTCCGCTTCGAGGCCGGCGAAGGTCACCCGAGTCCGGAGATTTCGATAGACTGGCGTCACGTCCAATGGCATGATCTTGTTCTCCTTCTAAGTCACCCCAGCAGTGCCGTGGCTCACAAAGAACTCAGCCAAGCGGAGCAACCCTGACACCATCAGGCAGAGACCGGCCGCAAGGAAATGCCGCATCCAGCTGCTCGTGGGGTGGATGTACGAGAACATCCCGATTCGCAAGGCTCCTATTCCAACTTGGGCGGCTGCGTAGACCGGCAGGATCACGTTTCCGACCCAATTGATCAGAGTTACGAGCGCCATCCAATAGACGTCTGGGTTATTCCATGCCCGCTGGGAAGCGAAGGTCTCAAACGCCCGCGTCAGGCCGGAGACCATTAAGCAAGCCAGGGCTCCATACATGCCGTGCGAGAATTCCTGTCCCTTTGAAAACTGGATGATCGCCATGATGATGAACACAGCAGCGATCGTCGGCAGGATGACGTTTCCGACCCAGGTCGCGAGATGCAAGATCCCGTTGTCGAACGACATTTGAGAGAAGTTCATCTCTTCTCCTACGACACCATCGCCACTACCAGCTTCCAGATTCCCGAAACACACAACAGGGCCAGCGCGACCGCAACCAAACGCATGAACGGTTTGCGCGTCGCGAAGTTCAGGATTGCTCCCACCAGCGCCAGCACCGCGGCGATGGGCATAATCGTTCCTGCCAAGTGATTCCAGAGACTGTCGAGAACATCGGCCGTGGCGAACTGCGTCTGCGTGTTGTATCCCTGAATGAGAGTGAACGTCCCTTGAATCCCGAGCAAGAACATCGCCGCGATGACCGACGGCAGCGGGTGGTCGCCGGAGGCAGTGTCGAGAATTGCACGAAGGACAAAGAACGCTGCCAACGTCGGCACGATTCTTCCCACAAGAAACTTTGTGACGAACGAGGCAATGTCAGACTGAACGCTCGCGAGCCATGGCGTGCCGATCCCGCCGCTCGGAAGGGGCAAGGCGATTCCGAACGAAGAGAACCAAGTCAGCAGCGGCTGTAGCGTGAGGAACACCACCGCCCAGAACATCCACTTCGTGAAGCCGCCACCGATAGCGAATACCGTCCCTCCCTCGCGTCGCAGGGTCACTCCAGCCAGCACCAGTGAAACCAGGGCCGCGGACGGCGCTAGCAAGAGCAAGAGCGAGATGACGTCTTTCAGCAGTTGTGGTGTCGGCATATGCTTAAGCCTTGAACCTGCGGTTTCGGTTGAATTCTGCAGGCAGCCGTCATTTGCCGTGATCCGGCCTGTCGGGCTGCCTGCGCATCAAACTTGCGTTGGTTGTTCTTGCTTATGTCACCCCACCTGTTCCGTTCGTGACCCAGAACTCGATGAGCCGAGTGACACCGGAGATCGCCAACAGAGCTGCGGCAGCGAATAGCCAGCGACCGAAGCCACGTCCG
>QIAK01000155.1:0-859 GCA_003225515.1 Acidobacteriota bacterium
CGCGACGCGGACGCCCATCTTCTGGCAGCTCAGTACTCGGCAATGCTCGGTCGACAAAAGGACGCACTCCGTTATCTTGATTTCTCACTTCATACTGGCGTAAACGACCCAGAAACACTATACTTTGCGGCCATCATCCATAATCAGCTGGGAAATCGGACTGAAGCAATATCTTTCCTTCAGGCTGCAATCAGGCGAGGGTACTCTATGGCAGAGATTCAGCATACTCCGGAACTCAGCACCATTAAGCCTTGATACCAGGTCCTAGTTGTATCGGCTCCGCTCGAAACAGACGATTGAAAGGAGTTTACGGTGCGCTACATCAATAGTGTCTTGCTTGGCATAGTGCTATTACTTGGCTCAGCCATCGCGCAGAATGAAGTAGAACAGAACTCTCGTGGTGCGGTTCTCACCTCCATCAAAACAGTTGATTGCCCCCGCCGAGCCGGCGCCTCCGATGTCTGTCGCATTTCGGTGAAGTGGCTCAAGCAGCTCGAGAACGAAGAACAACAAATGAAGTCTGAAGGCGCGATTCAACTTGAGTACGGAGATGTTGTTATATGGCGACACGACAAAGACTTCACCTTGTCGAAATTTGTCCAGGTGGATTGCACCTCAGGAACAGCAAACAACGGAACCGATCCACAACCATTTGAGAATGATTTTTCGTCGGATAAGATGAGTGAAAAGAAAGCGGCAGCTGTCAATGCTATTGCCACGGAAGGTAGCTGCTTCAAACACGTAGTTAGTCTTTCCGACGGCACCCAAATTGACCCTCACATTATCATCGGCGGCGCCGGAGCAAGACATAAACCCCACCGTACCAAACCCGGCGCTGCTGGCTCGCACACGGCAACCA
>QIAK01000155.1:972-2927 GCA_003225515.1 Acidobacteriota bacterium
GTGGAACAGAATCCAACGAACACCCAACACGCGAGGCGTTCGCATGCCGCTCGCTGCGATGCGCAGCTCGGCGCGGTCTGCGTTCTTACTCTCGAAAGACTTCGGAGGGAAGATCATCGCCACAAACATACCCCTATCGGAGTAAAGCGCGAACACCTTGTGGTCTGGATCTCCGGAGCGGAAGAGCAATTTAAGTTCGACAGATTCAAGCGTGTTGAGTGTGGCGACGAAACTAAAGAAATCAATGATCCGGACGATAAAGGACCATTTGACAAGAGCTTTGGCGAAGACCAATTTGAAACGGTGAAGTACGCCAGGGTGATTGGAAAAGTGGGGAGTTGCTACAAGCATGTGATCGACGTAAACCACGGCAAAGAAAAAATCGATCCCCACATCATCATTGAACAAGCGGGACAAGTGGGTCCTTAACTTTCGGCTTCAAAGCGGTCTGCCAGCCGTTCCCCAACCTTGTCGGGCGGGAGGTTAAGAAGCGTTCTGACGAACTGCTCTGCACTTCTCGTGTTCGCTGGGTCCGATGTCCCAACCACAGCGAGCGCCCCGCCTTCCCAATCGCACATATGCGAAACTGATGACACCAGAGTCTCCGCCGGGATGGCGAAACTGGCAGACGCAGCGGACTTAAAATCCGCAGGGCCGAAAGGCCTGTGGGGGTTCGATTCCCCCTCCCGGCACCAGCAACAGGGTTGCCCACGCGAAAGATAATGGCTGCAACTTCTCGGCGCTGGTGCTCCAACGGTAAATCCGGTTGGTCCTGCGGACGGTAAGCGTCCTGAACGGCTGAGACGACGGAGAGGAAATACCGATGATCCTTCATGACATCACTCCATTGTCGTGTTGAGCGGAGTACGCCCTTAAAAAACACGGGCCGAGGCGCAGGCTCTGCTTCGCGAGCCGAATTTGAGGCGATGAGCAGCCGCGAGGTATTAACATCGGCAGGTTTCGCCTATTTCTTTTTCGGCAGCCAAGCCAGGTTCGCGAGGCATCCGGCGTAGCCCTTATTCTTGTAATTCTCCTTCGTGATGGCGTCGGTCGCAGCGGTGTTGACCAGTGAGAAATGAAGCGACCACGGCTGCGTGGCGTTGGCTGCTGTGTACATTTTTTTCCCTTTCGCCCAATTCAAGGAGTGCCCCCTCCCGCCATCTCCCTCAGCAGACCAGGCTTCAACGCTTGACTTCTTGATCTTGTGGGCGGATGGCGCAAAGCCGTCGAGGTCTACCAGCGTAATATTCTTGTGGTCCCCCTTAACCCGCGAGTTCACTTCATTCGCAATCGCGCAGCCGCTGGAATGACCAACGATGAATAACGTATCGGCACCGCTATCTTCGATTTTCTTGATCACCTCGTCGAACTGCTTGAAGCCGTTCACCGCGTCGCTATCACCGGCCCCCACGCCGTCCGGGTAGGGAAATGCGTCGAACGTTACGTCGTCGCGCTGTTTTTCTGCGCTAGCCTTCCATACGTCCATGTCGGTTTGAGAGGCGTGGTATCCGCCGAAAAAAACAACGTAGATGCTCATCTGTTACCTCTTTGTTTCAAAAATGAGACCATGAGATAGTCATGCGATAGTAGTGATTAAATCGCAGTCGCTTCAAAGTCCCGCGCTGATTCAAAATAGAAGGCTCCTACTGCGGTTGCCCCGCCCTTAGTTTTTGAAAAGTCCCGGGACATCCTTTACAGGTTTTCGACGTGGGGGGTACCACAGACCTCCACCTCGTTCTCTCATTTTATTCGGTGCGGTCAAGGGCTTCGGGGCGTCAAGCTTTCCGCTCCGGGCCTGACCTACGCGTGGGCTGCGGAAGCGGTGCCCTCGGTTGGGGCTGGGATGGCTCGCTGTTTTTGCATGGCTTCTTGGAATTGTTCGGGCGATAGAGAGTCGCCGTAAAACAAGTTTAGCAATGGGTCCTCGAGGTCCGTGGCCGGTGGGCTCGCGCTGG
>QIAK01000155.1:2961-3472 GCA_003225515.1 Acidobacteriota bacterium
AGGGTACGATTTTCTGTAAGGATGCCCAGGAATTTTTCTACCGCGGCGCGATGCTCCGGCGTAGTCTGGGTGAATTCAACGCCCATACCCTTCTCCGGATGCATGACCCGCACCACCCCTTGGGCACGCACTTCCACCGAACCGGCCCGCATCGACAAGGTCACGCGGCTCGATGCGGGGAAAGGTGAAGATATTTCCAGGTAGCATGCTCCCAGGCTCAGATCGGTGAGCTGGCAACGAATCGGCGGATCGTCCTGCTCTACCTCAGGAGAATTCTGCTTGAGCCACTCTTGCAGCTGACGCGCCGCCTGGGGTGAAATCTGCTGAAATCGCAATCCCGCCTGGGCTCCGGTACCTTCCCAGGCAAACTCGGCAGGAATTTCCAGAGACGTCTTCATTCCCGGCAAGGTGAAGGCAATCTGCCAGCGTCCGGTGGGACGGCGCCGATTCGGCATTTCGACAGCCATGCCTCCTTCACTCAGGTCGACGGTCGTGACCTTCATGTTGCCCC
>QIAK01000155.1:3620-4139 GCA_003225515.1 Acidobacteriota bacterium
CTCCGGTCTTGAAGACTTCCTTCAGGCCCACGGCTGGCTCGATAATCGCAACCGCGACCGCTTGCTTGTTGCAGGGAGCGCTGCGGGCACTCCGAAGCACGTCGGATGAGCCTTGGTCGGCGCAGTCTACGATAATTGCCTCGAAGCGCTGGCGGGTTAACTTGCGTAGAGCAGTATCGGAATTAACGCACAGTTCAACTTCAATCTCAAGGTCGCCCAGTACGCGCCGCAGGACCCGCACGATTTTCTCGTCCGAACAAAGCAGCAATGATTTCAGACTCATAGCGGACCTGTCTCAAACAATCTGGGTAGATAATTTTGCGGGCGGTGGCAGCGGCCCGGTCACCGCATTGCGGACTCCCTGTCTCACACTTTATGTCGATTGCGACGGGCGATCAACGATCTCGTGACGGAGCGTGTTACTGGCGTAATCTGCGGTTAAGCCCAGGCGGGCGCATGAAAAATTGCAAGAACGATAAGGTAGTGACGTTCTCAGATCACTAAGGAGACAAATCGGTC
>QIAK01000155.1:4204-4737 GCA_003225515.1 Acidobacteriota bacterium
GCCTGAGGAGGTAAATTTTGGTTGACTTTCGTGCAAAATCGAGGCTAAGATAACGAGTTCCCGATTATCTTTGGGTCCGAATCAGTTAAGTCCTGAGTACTGTCTGGAGTGGGACTTCAAATGCAATTCGGAAGGTGAATCTTAAGGACGACTCAGAGAATCATATATTCAGGGCATTTAGTTTGAAGTTGCAATTTTATCCCCTTGAGTGGAAAGGCATTTTTCATGGCCAAGCGACGCGGAAATCCGAACTGGGGCAAGCCCGAACCGATCGGGCCGATCACCCCAACCATCACCGAATTTGAGCAGGTCGTGCGCGAGTACAAGCTCTCCCCCGATCAATATTTGCGCTCGACGCGCCTGCGCGAGTGGGCGCGGCGTAACAAGAATTCCAAGTACATCCCCGAGCCTCTCCTGGAAGCGTGGGGCTTCGAAATCGAATCCACGCTGTAAGCAGAATCAGCAGGACGCTTCAAGGGTCGCATACACAGCGACCCTTTATTTTTGCGTTTGCGTCTGGTGGCTGCGGTCGG
>QIAK01000155.1:4777-11437 GCA_003225515.1 Acidobacteriota bacterium
GTTTTAAAATCGCTCCATGCTCGACGTGCTGAAAATTCCGTCGTCCGAGCTTTTATCCCTGCTGGTGGCGGTCAGCTTCGCCGCGGGGCTCAATCTTTACGCGACCGTTGCCGTTCTGGGATTGCTGGCGCGCTTCGGCCACCTGCCGCTGCCGCCCGGACTTCTGCCGCTCGCAGGCTGGCCGGTTATCGCCTGCAGCGGCGCACTCTTCGTGATCGAGTTCTTCGCGGATAAGATTCCCGCCTTCGATCTGATCTGGAATGCATTGCATACTTTTATCCGTGTGCCCGTTGCCGGACTGCTGGCGTATCAAGCGACGCGGCAACTTTCTCCCGAGCACCAACTGCTGGCAACAATTCTGGGCGCAGGCATCGCTTTGATCGCCCATGCAGGGAAAACGGGTGCGCGCGCGGCGGTTACGCCTTCACCCGAGCCGTTCTCGAACATCATTCTCAGCCTAGGCGAGGATGCTGTCGCCATCGGCCTCACATGGATGGCAACGCGGCATCCTTATGTAGCAGGCGGTCTGGCGACGGCTTTGGTAGTTATCATCGTGCTGCTTACTCGCTGGGTAATCCGCGCCATGCGCGCGTTGTTCCGCGGCGCGGGGCGGGAATTCGCGGGATGACCTCGCTGCAGTCTCAGGCAGCAAGGCCCAGAAATTTCCGTACGCGGTGCAACTCGGCTTCGAGTTCGCGATTGAAGGCACGATCCCGCGGCGACTGAGATGGCACATAGCCGAACTCAGACGCAAGCTCGCCATTCTTTACTGACAGATTGGCCCAGCCAATTACACGATCCCTCCACAGCAGGGGCAACGAGTAATATCCGCGCTTGCGTTGCGCGGCGGGAGTGTAGGCTTCGAAACGGTATTCCCACCCCCACAGAAGGGCGAAGCGGGCGCGATCCCATACGACGGGATCGAATGGCGCGAGCAGGCGCACGATTTCTTCCGGCTCGTGACCACGAGGCACTTTCGTTTCCAGTGGCCAATACCATTCGACACCTTCAAAACGAGCATGCGCAAGCCGCTCTTTGGCCCGCCGCAATGCAGCAGTCAACTCACCTTCCCATTGCGGCGCGGCGTAACGCAGGCGGCGCACGAGAATTCCCAGACGCGCATCCGGCAGCGGTGCGTAGATGCGAACCGCGACATCGACGAGCGCATCGACGCGCGCCTGGCGTGCGGCTGCGCCGGTAGGCGCAGGTTCATGCTGATGTGCCGCATAGATGCGGATGCCCGCTTCCCGCCGCACCACTCGCAGCAGGCCTTGGTAGTGCATGGCATCCAGAAGGTGAGTCGTTGCATTCGAGGAGCCTCCCCAATAATTCTTCACCTTGCCGTGTGCGAAATGGTCATCGACGTCGCGCGGATGTACGGACCCATGTTCGCGCACGAACTCCAGCAGCATTTGCACGCGTTTTTTACGCGCGCCTGGCCAGAGCTGAAGTGTGCCGACAGGGACGCGACAGTCGGTCCGCGCATGCATGAGCGCCTGCACCGACCTGGTTACGAATCCATAGTTAATGAAGAAATCTTCTTCAATGTCCAGCTTGGTGTAACGGCGTTCGAGGTCGCCCGCTCTGTAGTCCTTAACGCGATGCCGCAGGATCAGATCCTGCGCGCGTGCCGGGGCGCGGATGGGATCCGCCTGCACAAATCCCAACCGCTCGAGAGCGCGTTTTAGCGTGGTCGGCGGGAATAGGCTGTTGGCGACCGCAAGCCGCCGCAGATCATCGAGAGTCACGGGCATGGACAGATGTTACCCAAGTCGGTTTGGCTATGGGCGGCAGCGTGGGAGCGGGAGATCCTTCGCTTTGCCTGAAGAGCGGCGCAGCTCAGGATGACACCGACCAAAATCCGACCTTATGCGTTCGCAAGTTTGGCTTTGTTAAAATGACCCCAATATGAGCCCCTCATCTCCATTCACGAATGTTCCAGATGCGATTGAGGAAATCCGGGCTGGCCGGATGATTGTTGTCATAGACGATGAAGACCGCGAGAACGAAGGTGACCTGACGATTGCGGCCGAGAAAGTTACGCCCGAGGCAATCAACTTCATGGCCAAGTACGGCCGCGGACTGATCTGCCTGGCAATGACCGAGGAGCGGCTTGAGCACCTCAATATCGGGCCGATGACTTCGGAGAACACTTCGCAGTTCGGCACCGCATTTTGCGAGGCGATTGATGCCCGCACCGGCGTGACCACCGGCATTTCCGCCCACGACCGCTCGCGCACGATTCAGGTGGCCATCGATCCTGCAACCAAGCCCAACGATCTGGCGCGTCCGGGCCACGTCTTCCCTCTCCGCGCACGCAAAGGCGGAGTGCTGGTGCGCGCCGGGCAGACTGAGGCTGCGGTCGACCTGGCGCGGCTGGCCGGCATGGTGCCGGCAGGAATCATCTGCGAAATCATGAAGGACGATGGCAGCATGGCGCGAGTGCCGGACCTGACCGAATTCTGCCGCGAGCACAATATGAAGATGCTCACGGTCGCCGAGTTGATCCGCTACCGGATGGAGCATGAACGGTATGTGCATCGCGTCGGCGAAGCTCTGGTCGATACCCGGTTCGGCGAGTTTCGCCTGATCGCCTATGAGAGCGAAGTCGATGGCGGCGAGTCGCACGTCGCCATGGTTCGCGGGGACATTGAGCACAGTGATTCTCCGGTGCTGGTGCGCATGCACGCTCACTGCCTGATGGGGGATGTGTTCGGCGCAATCGGCTGCGAATGCCATGCGACGCTGGAAGGCTCGCTTCGCCGCATCTCACAGGAAGGCGGCGCGCTGATTTATCTGCACCAGACTTCGCAGGGCTTTTCGGTGGAGAAAGTTGGGGAGCGCACCGCGCTCAGTTTTCACCGCGGACGCAAGCTGCCGTCGCTGTTCGAGAGCGAGAAGCAGATTCAGCGCGAGATTGGCATTGGCGCGCAAATTCTTTCCGACCTGAACCTGCGGCGGATACGGCTACTGACGAATCGTCCCAAAAAAGTTGCGGCGCTGGAAGGCTTTGGCATCGAGATTGTCGAACAGGTTCCGGTGGAATTGCAGGAAGTGAAGAGATGACCGAACGGTTTGGACCAGGGAAAACAATCGGGCAGCCCTGCAGATTCTTTTCGCTTTTGGCCTTTAGCGGGCAGGAGTGCCCGCTCTACACAATTTCTCTAGACCCAGAATTTATCTAGAAAGGCTTGCGGGCCACTACTTCGCTGTCGCGGATGAAGAACTGCGCTGAGCAGTGCTCCGATCCGCAAATAACGGGCAGGAAGCCGTTGATCTGTTTGCGCGTGATCAGCCCCAGCATTCCGCATGAGGGGCAGGCCAACACGGCCCAGTAAGGATCTTCCTTTTCGCCAATCTCCCCGGCGTTTTCCAGCACGAAGACGGTGCCCGGCTGCATCTGTTCCGGAATCCACTCATTGAGAAGGTCCAGTTCACCGACCATGTCTGTCTTCCTCCTGTGTCCGTAGTCCGATTCGAACTGTTCTACGTCCGTGCTGTTCCTGCGTTTACCTACGAAACTTTTTTAGCACGCCTGCGGTAATCCGGCGACGTTACTGAAGTATTCGCCTTAGAAGACATGACCCCGGCGCGTACCTGCCGCACCGCGTCACTCAGGCAAACGCCCAAAATGGGCTGGTCGGAATTCTTCAGAATGTCGACGATCTGGCGCGCGGACGTCTCCAGATAAAGATGCGTTCCATCGGTCAGGAGGTGGCATTCCGAGCCGCGGCTGACGATGTCTGCGAGTCCCTTGCCCAGCTCGCGGTCGAGGAACCGCATGACTTTGCGAACACCTTGGAGAGAAAATCCTTTGCGCCGCAATTCGCAGATCACCGCCACTTCGGTCAGGTGATTCATGGAATAAAGTCGGCGGTGACCTTCCCGCTCGGGCTTCACTACGCCGCGCTCATCCCACCATTGGAGCTGGCGAGGCGTGATGCCGGTAAGGGCAATTAACTGCTGAGATGTGAACCGATCCTGCATGAACCCCCGAAACAATTTGTAAGGTAAATGTTTAAACATTTTAGGCATGGTGGCCTGTGGATTGAGCGGAGAATCGGAGTGGGAGGGTTGACTAAGAGAGTTCCTGGTTGGGTGGCGATAATGCGAGTTTAGTGGCGCGGGAGATCCTTCGCTTCGCCTGAAGAACGGCTCCGCTCAGGATGACACCCTCTGTTTGCGAGGCTGCACTTTTCAGTGACGCTGGAGTTCCAGGCCGCCGCCTACGAAGTGGACCACCTCCAGGCGGTCGCCCTCGTTCAGTATGGTCTCAGCCCAGCGGTCGC
Organism: Acidobacteriota bacterium; assembly: GCA_003225515.1. Taxonomy (GTDB): domain Bacteria; phylum Acidobacteriota; class Terriglobia; order Terriglobales; family Acidobacteriaceae; genus Sulfotelmatobacter. Next base: position 9,067 of record QIAK01000155.1, read on the forward strand.
GCGGCACGATGTCGCGGTTCAATTCAACGGCCACACGGTCGGCCTTCATGCCGAGGATTTCCACCAGAGCAGCGAGTGTAAAGGGAGCGGGAGAGGCGCCGAAATCGCGCTCTTCGCCATTGATCTGAACTTTCATTCGCGTGTTTTACCAGGGCGGCTCTTCGCAGCTTGAAGTCTGGGCCACGATGGACCCGTGCCGGCGGAGATCCCTCGCTCCGCCTGAAGTACGGCTACGCTCGGGATGACTCTATAACGATTCGCTACTCCGCTTTGCGCAGTACGAATTTTCGGGTGGCGGTGCGGCCTTCGAAGCTGGCTTGAACTAGAAGGGACGCATCCGGCAGGTCCGCTTCCGCGACTTCAATCTTAATTTCGGCGGCGCCTCCAGAGTCGGCTACTGCCTGCGTATAAAAGGGAGCCGCGCCGGGACGCGCGAAGCGAAAGGTCAGGCGCGCACTCGGCGCCGGCGCGCCACTTTCCGTAACGCGCAACTGCATCGTCAGGTTGCGGTCGGCGTGAATCGATTCCGCATTCAACCACTGCACGTCCAACTCCTTGACTGCGGCCAAGGCTTCCGGCTCGGGATGATCGAGAATATTCTCCAGTTTGCCTTCCCGGATGGCATCGAGCACGAGGCGGTGTTGCTCGCGGAGTAACTGCTCTTTCTGCGCGTCACCGACTTGCACCTCGCTGGTCTTGCTGCCATAGGAGGTGGCTTTCTTGCCTACACAGCGGCCACGCACGAAGACCTGCGTCTGCAAGAGGAGTTCCCCTTCACGCGCCTCACTCTGCACGTGGTAGATGGTGTCGCCGTGCTTGACGTCGGTATTGAAGCCGAAAATCATATGGGATTGTGTAATTTGGTAGTTGAGGAATTGAAAGTAAATCAAGCTCGCGGGCGGCGCCCGAGGCCTCGCAGTTTTCAATTTCCCAATTACAAAATTACCAAATTACTCAATTACGCAATTTGCCGATCGCTCGCTTGACACTCTGAGTGTAAGCCCATAACCTAGAATGTTTAGTTAACGCTTGGCGCGAATTATATATACCTCGTCCTATGCCCGACAATTACTTCGCACAGTACCTCCCCTTTTTGATCCATATGCTTATGGCGGGTGGGATTGCGGGTGCAATTGTCACCCTTTCGTGGCTGATCGGCCAGCGTAAACCCTCCCGCGCCAAAAACGCCCCTTACGAATGTGGCATGACCCCGGTGGGCGACTCCCGGCAGCGCTTCTCAGTGAAATTCTATCTCGTAGCCATGCTCTTCATTCTGTTCGATGTGGAGGCGGTTTTCATCTATCCGTGGGCCATTATCCTACGTGATCTGAAGCGCTTCGGCCTGTGGGAAATGCTGGTGTATTTAGGAATTTTCCTGGTTGGATTCTTCTATGTATGGAAGAAGGGCGTGCTCGACTGGGGCGAAACTTCTTCGAAACGGGGAAATTTCTGATGGCGCTGACGCCTGCCATTACGGATCTGGAGCAGTTGAAGGGTCATCCTTCGGTGGCGCGGCTGCTGGCCTGGAATGCGGCAGCAGTGGAAGGCGTGAAATTCGATCGCGACGAGATGACCATCTATGTGGATCGGGCCTACATCCGCGAGGCCTGCCTGGTGTTGAAAGACGATCCCGCGTGCCCCTTCAATTTCCTGTGTGATGTCACTTGCGTGGACTGGTATCCGGCGGAGCCGAGATTTGAAGTTGTGTATCACCTGCTTTCGATACCGAATAAAGAGCGCGTTCGGCTGAAGGTTCGCCTGAACAGCGCCAGTCCTGCGGTTGAGTCGCTGACCTCGGTATGGCCGGGCGCAAATTATTTCGAGCGCGAGGTATTCGACCTTTTCGGTGTTCGGTTCACAGGACATCCTTATTTGCGCCGCATTTTGATGCCGGAGGACTGGGAAGGCCATCCTCTTCGCAAAGATTATCCGGTGGAGGGCTACCGCTAATCACGATGGCTCACCTGAACCCCACGCCCGTGCTCGAACCCGGTCAGGATCGAACGATGATCCTGAACATGGGTCCGCAACATCCGTCGACCCATGGCGTGCTGCGCCCGACGTCGGATTCCTGCATACCGGAATCGAGAAAACCTGCGAAGCGAAGTTCTACCAGCAGGTGGTAACGCTGACGGATCGCATCGACTACCTGTGCCCCCTGACCAACAATCTCTGCTACGTACTGGCGGTGGAGAAACTGCTGGGATTGGAGATTCCGCCGAAGGCGCAGTGGCTCCGGGTACTGTTGAATGAGTTGACTCGCATCAACTCTCACCTGGTCTGGCTGGGCACGCACGCCCTGGACATCGGGGCAATGACGGTCTTTTTATATTGTTTCCGCGAGCGCGAAGAGATTCTGAAGATCTTCGAA
>QIAK01000156.1:0-7439 GCA_003225515.1 Acidobacteriota bacterium
TGGGACCGCCGTTGAAGAAGCTTCCGGGATTGGTCTCCTGTGTAGTACCTGGAATCAGCGTAGCCAACTGCACGAAGTCGCGGCCGTTGAGTGGCAGTTCCGCCACCTGCTCTGACGTAATGACCTGGCCGAGAGTGGGGGTCGTGGTCTCGACGGCAACTTCGCTGGCATTGACCTCTACACTGGTGCTGACCGATGCGGGTGAAAGCTTGAAATCAAGTTCGCGATGTTCATCGACCTGCAGGCGAATGTCTTTGGCTTCGGCCGCTTTAAATCCCGACGCCTCGACTCGAATGGTATAAACGCCAACTCCCAGCAATGGAACCTGGAAGTGTCCACTGTCGTCGGTCATTGCCTCGCGAGAGGTGTTCGTGGCCTGGACCAGGGCCGTAACTTTAGCGCCGGTCAAAACCGCGCCCGAGTTATTCGAAACTGTGCCCGAAAAACTCCCGGTAGCTTGACCGTGCAGGAGCGGGCTGAATAGACAGACAAGTGAACACACAATTACCGCGAACGGCGCTCTCATACTCGACATTTTTTGAACCTCTCTTGGCGGCCCCACCGCGCAAAGAACAAAGAAAGAGACGCTCCCGCTTCAGCATGAAGTCAGGAGGTCTCAAAACCGCAGACACGGCTTATAAATTGCCGCTCACTGCTTAGTCAAGAAATTTCGTAGTGGAAAACAATTAGCAGACGTGACTGTTCCGCATTGGCTGAGGCAAGAAAATCGTTACCTGTGTTGATTGTTGAAGAACTCGCCACCCTGTGCAAAACCGGTCTGAATCTTCCGGAAACCAGCAGGTTATCTGGCAGGCAAAATCTATTCTTAGCTCGCAATCCTATGATCGCGCCGCCCACTCCGAATCAAAGCGCGCGCGATCGTAGAACGATTTCTGGGTTCCCACACCTGTGGTGGACAATCCCGCATAAAGATTCGCGCGGCGAACCGCTTCTTGCTCGGGCACGCCTTCTCCGAGAAATACGGCGAAGCTGCCGATAAACGCGTCGCCAGCGCCGGTGCTGTCCACGCTTTTCACCGTAAATGGAGCTACGTGCTCAGTTCCCTCGCGGCTTGCGAGAAGCGAACCGTTCGCTCCAAGGGTGATGATCACTCGGCGGATGCCGCCCCCGACCAGTTTCTCGGCACATTTCCTGGCGTCATCGACATTCTTCACCGGCGAACCCGTGATGGTCTCGGCTTCCGTCTCGTTTGGCACGAAGTAGTCGAGATCCTTGAGCGCGCCCATGTTCACAGTTTGTGCGGGAGCGGGATTCACAATGCAGCGGATGCCGTGCTTGCGCGCGAACTCCACCGTGTAATAGACCGTCTCGACCGGAATCTCGAACTGCAGCACGATGCAATCGGCAGATTTCAGCGTCTCGGCGGCGGCGTCGACGTCGGCAGGCTTCAGAGCATCATTGGCGCCCTTCACCACCAGAATTCGGTTCTGGCCATTGGGATCGACGAAAATCGGCGCGACCCCACTCGACAGTCCCTCGACCTGCTTCACATGAGTAGGATCGATTCCCTGCTTCTTGAAATTTTCAATCGTGGCCGGACCGAACAGATCGCTGCCCACACGGGCTACCATGAACACTTCCGCGCCGCAGAGACGCGCGGCCACAGCCTGATTCGCGCCCTTGCCGCCGAAGCCGAGATCGAACTTCTGTCCGAAAATGGTTTCGCCGGGTTTGGGAAACTGATTGGTGAACGTCGTCAGGTCAATATTGGCGCTGCCAACTACTGCGATGCGAGGGCGCTTTGCCATAGTCGGCGAGTCTAGTCACAGCGCCCAGGAGTGTCAACGCATATGCTCGCAGGTAGTGGAGCTGGCGGACGAGGCGTCCGCCACTCCACTCTGCTATAGTTTCGTTCCTCGAAGATTCAGTTTGGGAGGCCCCATGCCCCGCAATGTCCGCTGTGCCTTGATTCAAGCCAGCAACGCGCTCTCGACCGAGCGCCCGCTCGCGCAAATCAGGAAGGCGATGATCGACAAGCATTTGAAGCTGATCGAGCAAGCCGCCCGTAAGAAAACGCAGATCCTCTGCCTGCAGGAGCTTTTCTACGGACCATATTTCTGTGCGGAGCAAAATGCCCGCTGGTATGAACTGACCGAGCGCGTGCCTGAGGGCCCGACCACGCAACTGATGCAGAAAATTGCGAAGAAACATCAGATGGTCATCGTAGTTCCGGTTTACGAAGAACAGATGCCGGGCGTGTACTTCAACACCGCCGCCGTCATCGACGCCGATGGCCGATATCTGGGCAAGTACCGCAAGCATCACATACCGCATTGCCATCCTGGATTCTGGGAGAAGTTCTATTTCACTCCGGGCGATCTCGGGTATCCAGTGTTTGAGACCAAGTACGCGCGAGTCGGGGTGTACATCTGCTACGACCGCCATTTTCCGGAGGGCGCGCGCATCCTCGGATTGAACGGAGCGGAAATCGTCTTCAACCCTTCGGCCACCGTGGCTGGCCTCTCGGAATATCTATGGGAACTGGAACAGCCGGCACACGCCGTCGCCAACGGTTATTTTGTGGGCGCAATCAACCGCGTAGGGACCGAGAAACCGTGGAGCATCGGGGAATTTTACGGCAAGAGTTATTTTTGCAACCCGCGCGGCAAAATTATTGCGCAGGCGAGCCGCGACAAAGACGAAGTCGTGGTAGCGGACCTCGACCTCGAGATGATCGCCGAAGTTCGCAAAGTCTGGCAGTTCTTTCGCGATCGGCGTCCGGAAAGCTACAGCCCGATCACGACGCAGAGCCGGGATTAATTGAGTAATTGGGAAATTTAGTAAGGAGTAATTGTTTCCTTTATTTGTTCCGTATCGGTTTTCAATTTCCCAATTACCAAATTCCGCAATTTCTCAATCCCCATGACTCCCGACACTCAAGCAACTCTCTCCCGCATCGAATCGAGCCCTCTCTACAACGTCGACCTCGCGCCGGCCAGTCCTGAACGCCGGCACTGGGGCACGTACAACTTCGCCGCCTTATGGATTTCGATGTCGGTGAACATCCTCACCTACATGCTGGCGGCAAGTTTGATCCAGGGAGGAATGAACTGGAAACAGGCGGTTGCGACTATTTTCATCGGCAACGTAATCGTGCTGCTCCCCATGCTGCTGAACTCGCATCCCGGCGCGAAGTACGGAATTCCGTTCCCCGTGCTGGCTCGCGCATCCTTCGGAGTCCTGGGTGCGAATGTCGCCGCGGTGCTGCGTGCACTCGTCGCGTGTGGATGGTTCGGCATTCAAGCCTGGATCGGAGGCGAAGCGATCAGCACCTTACTCGCAACTCTCTTTCCTTCGTGGAAGAATTTCGCCTATGGCCCCGGAGTTTGTTTCTTTCTATTCTGGCTGATCAATCTTGCGGTGGTTCTGAAGGGAATCGAATACATTCGCATTCTGCAGGGCATCAGCGCTCCGGTGCTTTTGGGAGTGGGATTGCTCCTGTTGGGATGGGCCTATCACACTGCCGGCGGATTCGGTCCCATGCTGTCAGTTCCGTCCCGCTTCACCAGCTTTCCGGATTTTTTAAAATTTCTGATCCCTGCATTGAATGGCACCGTCGGATTCTGGGCCACGGTTTCGTTGAACATTCCCGACTTCACGCGTTTCGCCCGCAACCAGCGTGAGCAGATCATTGGCCAGGCCCTCGCTCTGCCCACGACGATGACGCTCTACGCCTTCGTTGGAATTGTTGTGACCTCCGCGACGGTGGTTATCTATGGAACTGCGATTTGGGATCCGGTTCAACTGCTCAGCCGCTTTCACTCCCCGGTTGCGGTTGTGATTTCGTTGATCGCGATTCTGCTGGCCACCCTCAACGTCAATATCGGCGCAAATGTGGTTTCACCGGCGAATGATTTTTCGAATCTCTGGCCGCGCGGTATCAGTTTCCGGACCGGAGGAGTGATCACTTGTTTCATGGGGATCGCATTGATGCCCTGGAAGCTGCTCTCCAGTTACAGCACCTTCATCATGGGATGGCTGGGAGGCTACGCCGCGTTTCTCGGCCCGGTGGCGGGAATCATGATCTGCGACTACTTCGTCATTCGCCGGCGCGTGCTGCACGTGGAAGATCTATATCTTCGGGGCGGGATCTACGAATACTCGCGGGGATTCAACTGGCGCGCGGTGATCGCGCTCGGGTTGGGAGCTGGGACCGCTCTCGCTGGCCTGGTAGTTCCTTCCGTACGCGCTCTGTATGACTATTCCTGGTTCGTGGGCTTCGCGGTTTCGTTCCTGACATATCTGGTGATGATGAAAAATAAGGTTCAGGTGGAGGGCGGACGCATTCGTCCGCCTGAGTGAGAGAAGCAGTTTAGGGCTTCACAATTTAGCTAGCACGTCGCGCGACCAACCTGCCAGCGATTGCTCCTCATCACCGCACATCAGATAAATATTGAACTGCGTGACGCCTACCTCCGCCAACGCCTGCAGTTTTTTGCGATGCGCTTCGGCCGGTCCGATCAAGCTGAAGCGGTCAATTACTTCGTCGGAGACGAAATCCGCATTGTCACTGCCTACTTCGCAGTGATGCTGATAGTCATAATTCCCGCGATCCTGCACAAACGAGGTCAGCGCGGGCGGAAGCTCTTCCGGCTTATATTGCCGAATCAAATCCATCACATGATTCGATACCAGAGCCGGGAACCAGCGCACACGCTCGCGAGCGGCTTTCAGGTCATCGGAAACCCACACCGGCGCTGCGGACATGACTTCGATCTTGCCGGCATCCCGTCCTGCAGCCCGAGCGCCCTCTTTGACGAAACCCATACACCAGGCAATTAAAGCTGGATCGGCAAACTGCAAAATGATTCCGTCGGCCACTCGACCCGCCATATGCAGGACCTTAGGCCCATACCCGGCAATCCAGACGCGGGGAGAATCTTTCGCCCAGCTGAGATGAGTAGGCTGCCCGTCGTGTTGCACTTCCTTGCCGGAAGTAAGATCGCGAAATTCAGCCACAGCTGCTTCCAACTGCGACCAGCTCACGGGCTTTTTTCCCAGCACGCGCCGCGAGCTATCTCCACGGCCAATGCCGAGTTCCATCCGCCCGCCTGAAATCAGGTTCAGGGTCGCGAACAGGCTGGCGGTTACAGTCAGGTCTCTGGTCGCAGGATTGGTGACGCAGGTGCCCAGGCGCATCTTCTTCGTCGCCTGCGCCATGAGCGTGAGCGCGACGTACGGCTCCTTCCACAGCACGTGGCTGTCGAAGATCCACCCGTAGGTGAATCCGCACGCCTCCGCGCGCTTGGCGAGCGCGGCGGCTCGCTCCAGTGCGACATCCGGCTTCAGCGTGAACCCGAATTCCATGAGCGGCGAAGTCTATCCTCGCTCCCTCGCTCGCCCGCGCGTCGATAATGAACCAGTTAAAGTGCCGCAGTGTAGCATAGAATTTCTTTTGCATCCCGCCAACGTTAACTGCAAAACACCAGGGATGGAGGACTTGATGGGCTTCGACACGATCATCCGAAACGGTTCCGTAGTCACTGCCACTGACACCTACACAGCAGACATCGCCATTACGAATGGCAAGATCGTCGCGGTCGGAACCGAACTCCCATCAGAGAATGCGACGAAGATTCTGGATGCATCGGGCAAACTGGTTTTGCCCGGCGGCATCGACGTGCATACGCATCTCGACATGCCCTTCGGCGGCACTACCAGCGCAGACGATTTTGAGACCGGCACGCGGGCTGCCGCTTTCGGCGGTACAACAACGCTGATCGACTTCGCAATTCAGTACAAAGGTCAGGCATTGCGCCAGGCTTTCGACACCTGGATGAGCAAGGCCGCGAGCAAAGCTGTCTGCGACTATGCGTTCCATTGCATTGTCACCGACGTTTCCGGCGGGCAACTTTCGGAGATGAACGACCTGATCCACGAAGGCGTGACCAGCTTCAAGCTATTCATGGCGTATCCCGGCGTGTTCATGCTCGACGATGGCAGCATTTTTAAAGCACTCCAGACGACGTCGAAAAACGGCGGCATGGTTTGCATGCACGCGGAAAATGGAAGCGCCATAGACGTCATCGTGCAGCAGGCTCTGGCGGAAGGAAAGAAGGCGCCGAAATATCACGCCCTCACTCGTCCGACAACTGCCGAAGCCGAAGCCGTGGGGCGCGCCATTGCCTTGGCCGAGATGGCGGGCGCGCCGATTTACATTGTCCACTTGAGTTGCAATGATGCGCTGGAAAAAATTCGCGAGGCTCGCGACCGCGGACTTCCCGTCTACGCCGAGACCTGCCCGCAATATTTATATCTTTCGCTCGAAAATATGGACGCTCCCGGCTTTGAAGCAGCGAAATACGTTTTCACTCCTCCCCTGCGCGAGAAATGGAATCAGGAAAAATTGTGGAGTGGCTTGAAGCACGATCATCTCCAAGTCGTCTCGACCGATCACTGCCCATTCTGTTTCAAGGAACAAAAAGAAATGGGACGCGACGACTTCACCAAAATTCCGAACGGCGGTCCGGGCGTGGAGCACCGCATGAGCCTGATATATTCCGGCGGCGTGGCCAGTGGACGCTTCAGCGCTAACCGCTTCGTGGAATTGATATCGACCACTCCGGCGAAACTGTTTGGCTTGTATCCGCGCAAAGGAACGATCGCAGTGGGCAGCGACGCCGATCTCGTGATCTTCGATCCCAAACGTAAACACACCATCAGCGCCAAGACTCATCACATGCGCGTGGATTACTCCATGTTCGAAGGTATCGAGGTCACGGGTATGCCTGACGTAGTGCTCTCGCGCGGCCGGGTCGTGGTGGAAGAAGACAAGTTTCTCGGCAAAGTGGGACAAGGCGAATTTCTGCGGCGCGCTACGTACAAGCAAATGATCGGCTAAACGGATTACGTCGAGGGTTGCTGCGATGGGTTGCTGCTGGTCGCGGCGCGAAATGGCCTGCGCGACGATTCCTAAGCGCGTGGCACCCCGCGAGAGTTGAAGCTGAGGCTCAGTATGTTGATGCTCTCAGGCTCGCCTACCGCCGAGTTAGATCGATTTAACTATCGAATCTAAGTACCTTGTTATCAGTGGCTTGAGGGGAATTTATTGCACAGGCTCGGAAGTCAAAAACTTGCTATGTACTCAGCGGCTTGCCGGGAACTGCAACATTATTAGTGCACCTGATTAGTGCACCTGACAGAGAACATGACCATCGGCGAAATTGATCCTCATCAACCCAGCGCGCTGTAAAGCGCTTGTTTCCATCGTTTGTTGTCGATGCTCCAGCAAACTTTGACTCTGCCTTTTTTGATCGCGGTCGTCCACACCTCACGATTGCGGTCGTCGTCGGCCACATTCAGACGATCGACAACAGTCATGCCGCGCGTCAGTTCACCTTTGGTTTCTACTTCCAGGTAGTGCGCGGTGCAATCCGTTGCGGCCGTCGGATCGAGGGCCAGGTACATCGCCACAGGAT
>QIAK01000156.1:7459-13803 GCA_003225515.1 Acidobacteriota bacterium
AATGTTGTAAGCCTTCCGCGCGTGACTGTTGGACTCGATGGCGAAATCAGCGAGCAGCGTTTTAAATCCTTCGACGTGCGCTATGTCGCTGGGACCGAGCACGGCTTCGCCGCGGCAGAGATGCCACCCGATCAACTCCAGAGGAAGCTCGCTGCGCATGACGACACTCGCTGCCTCGGGGTCGACCCAGATGTTGTATTCCGCAGCCGGGGTCACGTTGCCTTCACAGCACGGATTGCCGCCCATGATTACGCAACGGCTGACGTTGGCGGCAATCGACGGCTTCTTCAAAATCGCGAGAGCCACGTTGGTCAGCGGTCCCAACGTAACCAGCACGATTCCGGGATTCGCCTCGATGGTGTCGATGATTGCGTCCACCGCGTGCTTGGGTTGCGGCGGGTTGCGAGGCGCGGGATAGTTGTGATCTCCCAGTCCGTCGCGTCCGTGAAACCAGGTTGCATTCTCGTAAGCGCGCAGCAAGGGCTTTTCCGCGCCCGAGCAGACGGGGACGTTCGCGCCGCAGAGTTCCACGGTGTACAGCGCGTTGCGCGTTGCCTGCTGCACGGGCACATTGCCGGCGACAACGGTAATGGCGGCTACGCGGACGTCGGGAGCGCGCAGAGCCATGATGAGCGCCACGGCGTCATCGGAAGCGGTATCGGTATCGATGAGGAACGTGCGCGGCACGGCAGGAAGGATAGCAGACGGCGAGAGTTCTGCAGATCGATGCGCGGACGAGGCGTCCGGGGCTTCAGGTTGATGCTTGCCTGATATTGCTTGGCCGGGCGAAGAAGAGTACAGTTACTCGCTTTCTAACCAATACACTTTCTCGTTTTCTAAAGGGGGTTCTCGATGTTCACACCGCCGAATTTTGCGGTCGCGCTGATGATGACGGTCGCCAGCGCGGTCTGCTGGGGATCGTGGGCCAATACCTACAAGGGCGTGAAGAATTATCGCTTCGAACTTTTTTACTGGGATTATGCTATCGGAATTTTTCTTATCTCGCTGGTGGGCGCGCTCACGCTGGGCAGCACGGGACATGATTCGACGAGTTTCCTGAACAACGTTCATTCCGCCGACAGCTCGAACATTTTGTGGACGATGGTGGGCGGGGCGATCTTCAATCTGGCGAACCTGTTGCTGGTAGCGGCGATCGATATGGCCGGGCTGGCTGTGGCGCTGCCGGTTTCTATTGGAATCGCGCTTGTGGTGGGCACCATGCTGAGCTACATCCTGCAGCCGAAGGGGAATCTGCCGTTAATCGCGGTGGGCGTGGTGTGCGCGCTGATCGCGGTGATTCTGGATGGCAAGGCTTTCGGCAGTCTGCCGGGTGGACGGACGGCGTCGAAAAAAAGCATCGTCATCTGCGTGGTGTCGGGCGTGCTGATGGGATTGTGGAATCCGTTCGTCGCTTATGGCGCGACCCGCGGCAATGCGCTGACGCCGTACAGTTCGGTGGTATTTCTCACGCTGGGCGCGCTGCTCTCGTGTTTTGTCTGGAATCTGTATTTCATGAAGAAACCGTTGGCGGGCGAACCGGTGGGCTTCTCAGGATTTTTCAGCGGGCCGCCGTCGGGACATCTGCTGGGATTGTTCGGAGGAATCATCTGGGGCATCGGCACTATGTGTAATGTGGTGGCTGGAGGGTCAGCCGGCTTCGCGCTTTCCTATGCCATCGGGCAGTCAGCCCCCATGGTCGGCGCGTTGTGGGGCGTATTTGCGTGGAACGAATTTGCGGGCGCGCAAGCGAGGGCAAAAGTATTTCTGGTGCTGATGTTTGTGTTCTACGCAGCGGCGATTCTGGCGCTGGCGCACGCCAGCGGATGAAGATTACTGATTGAGAGATGCACGCTATTTTCCTTTGAGGCGGCTGATGAATAATTTCAGGAACCGGTCTGCATCCGAGGCCAGGCACACGCGCGCGTTTGGCTTGATATCTATCGAGCCTTCAATCTCATAGTGGTCGCCGTGCAGCACGTTGTTTTCGTTCGATCCCATGCGATTGGCGACGGTTTCTCCGCGAGTGAACTCGCCTTTGGTTTCGACGTCGACGTGCATGTCTTTTAGCGTGACCAGTGTCGGATCAACCACAGCGCCGACAGCCAGAGGATCGTACATTGCCGCACCCTGATAACCGCTCTTCTCCGAGCGCGTGAGATAGAAATCCGCGAGCTTCGCGATGAAATCGCTTTCTGGTCCGTGCAGCGATTGAAGATCAGATAAATACTTTCGAGTAATCAGCGTGCGCTCGCCGACGTCGGAGCCGACCATGGTGACCATCCATCCCGCGTTGAAGACGATGGCCGCCGCTTCTGGATCGCCGTAGATGTTCGCTTCGGCCGCGCCATTCACGTTGCCTCCCGTAATCGAGCCGCCCATGATGACGATATTTTTCGTCAGCGGAACTATGGAGGGATCTTTGGAGACGGCCAGCGCGACGTTGGTCAGCGGGCCAACGGGAATCAATGTGATTTCGTGCGGATATTTATGAATGAGTTCGATGATCAGGTCGGGTCCGAAGCGCGCATCGGCCTTGCACTTCGGAGCCGGCAACTCGACTCCGGCCAAGCCGTTCCTTCCGTGCCAGAATTGCGCGGTGATTAACTTCTGATTCAGGGGATGCTGCGCTCCGCCGGCGATTGGTAGATCGCATCGTCCTGCGAGCGAAGCCAGCTTTAGTGCGTTCTCCAGCCCTTGCCTGCCGTCCACGTTTCCGGGGACAACGGTAATAGCTTCGACCTGCAACTCCGGAGAATTCAGAGCCAGCAGTATCGCCATGGCGTCATCGACACCGGGATCGGTATCGATGATGACGCGGGTCTGAGCGAAAACGGCGACAGTAAACGAGATGACGGCCAGCACTAGCGGAACTTTTTTCACGATGGTCCTCTTGAGATATGGAACGACCTTGCCAGTGCCCTCCACGAGCATTGACGGATTACAGCAGCATGCCGGCAATCGAGGCCGACATCAGATTCGCCATGGTTCCCGCCAGCATGGCGCGGAGCCCGAGGCGGGCCAGTTCGCCCGTCTTGTTGGGAGCTAATGCTCCAATGCCGCCGATCTGGATTCCGATTGAACTGAGATTGGCAAAGCCGCAAAGCGCAAACGTCGCGATTGTGAACGAGCGGGGATCGAGGCTGGCTTTCTGCGCCCCCAATATTTTGAACGCTACCAGTTCATTGAGCGCGGTACGTGTGCCGAGAAGCGTGCCTACAAACGGGCAATCGTGCCAGGGAACTCCGATTACCCATGCCACGGGTGCGAAAAGCGTGCCGAAGATTTTTTCCAGACTGTCGGGAAACCAGCTGATCCAATGATGAATTCCTCCTAAGATTCCATCCGTAAGTGCAATCAGAGCCAGGAACGAAATCAACATGGCGGCAATATTCAGCGCAAGATGCAATCCGTCGGTGGTTCCGCGAGAGATTGCGCCCAGTAAATTTTCTTCTTTCTCTGCCTTTTCTTCATCGGCACTCATTGCGACACGGCCTGCCGTCTTGGGCTGCTCTGTCTCTGGCACCAGCATCTTGGCCATCAGCAGCGTGCCGGGAGCCGTCATGATTACGGCGCTGAGAAGATGTTTAGGATCGATTCCAAAATAAATGTACGCCGCCATAATTCCGCCGGAGACATGCGCCATGCCGCTCGTCATCACGGTCATCAATTCCGACCGCGTCAGGTCGGCTAAAAAGGGACGGATGGTCAGCGGCGCTTCGGTCTGACCCATAAAGATGCTGGCCGCCACATTCAGTGATTCGGCGCCGCTCGCTCCCATTACGCGGGTCATTACCCAGGCAAAGATCCGGATGATGATTTGCATGATTCCGAAGTGGTAGAGCACGGCAAAGAAGGCGGCAATGAAAATGACTGTGGGCAATACTCCGAATGCAAAATATCCGAGTTGCGATCCGGGATTGGCGAGGTCGCCGAAAACAAAATGCGATCCCGCGTAAGCGTAACCCAGCAACTTTGTGACGGCGTCTCCCGCTTTCTGAAAGAACATCCGACCGGCATCAATTCGCAATACGAAAACGGCAAAGACGAACTGCAGGCCGAGGCCCCAAGCGACTGTTTTCAGGCGAATCGCGCGACGGTTCGTGGAGAAAGCGTAGGCAAGAGCGAGCATGGTCAACAGGCCAAGAATTCCTGTGAATCGTCCCATTCAGTTTTTCTCCGCGGGGGTGCTAATGACTGACTTGCCGACAATCTTGTCGCCTATGATTCTGTGAATGAGGGGGCGCTTTGTTGCAGGTGCCGAATCCTCTATCTTGTAGCTCGACTCAAGCAATTGCCGGGCTCTCGCCGCTTTTGCTTCGGCATTGTAGTAGATCGTTGCGATGGGTTCTCCGGCGGTGACTCGATCTCCAACTTTCTTGTGCAACACGATTCCCACGGCGGGATCGACGGAATCTTCTTTGCGCTCGCGGCCGCCGCCCAGAATTACACAAGCCGTGCCCACCTGCTCGCACTGGATTGAAGAAACGTACCCTGACCTGCTGCTCGTCAACTGCATCGTGTGCTGAGCCTGCGGCAAGCGCTTGATGTCGTCGATCACGCGCGCGTCGCCGCCTTGCAGTTCCAGCATCTGTCGAAACTTCTCGAGAGCTTTGCCGGAAGAAATCAGCTTCGCGCTTTGCCGTTTGCCTTCAGCCACTGACTCGGCCGCGCCGCCGAGATGAAGCATCCATGCAGCCGTTTCAAGGCAAAGCTCGCGCAAATCTTCCGGTCCCGCGCCCCGCAGAACTTCTATTACTTCGACCACTTCGAGCGCATTGCCAATCATGTTTCCCAGCGGCTGATCCATGTCGGTGATGAGCGCGATCACCTGCTTGCCCATCCGCTCGCCGGTTTCCACCATCAACTCAGCGAGAAAGACGGCATCTTTTTCGCTTTTCATGAACGCGCCGGACCCAGTCTTCACGTCGAGCACGAGTGCGTCAATGCCCTCAGCCAATTTCTTGCTCATGATGGAGGCGCAAATCAGATATGGACTCTCCACCGTGCCAGTGACATCGCGCAAGGCGTAGAGCTTGCGATCCGCGGGAGCAATTTCCGCTGTCTGCCCGATCATGGCGCAGCCGCAAACTTCGAGCACGCGCCGGAACTCGGCGACAGAAAGATTCACGTTGAAACCGGGGATGGCTTCCAATTTGTCGAGTGTTCCACCGGTGTGGCCGAGGCCGCGCCCGCTGATCATGGGAACAGCAATGCCGGCCGCGGCTGCAAGAGGAGCCAGGACGAGCGAGGTTTTGTCGCCCACACCTCCGGTGGAATGCTTGTCAACTTTGCGCGCGGGCAACGAAGAAAGATCGAGCACGTCACCAGAATGCAGCATCGCGTCAGTGAGGGCTGCAGTCTCGGGGCGCGTCATGCCTTTCAGCACCACCGCCATCAACCACGCAGAAACCTGATAGTCGGGAATCTCTCCGGTGGTATAGGCGCGGACCAGGCCTTCGATTTCGAATTGAGAGAGTTCGATGCCGTCGCGTTTTTTGCGGATCACATCGATGGCGCGGAAGGTCTGGGTCACGCCCGGTGGGATCACTGGAGGCGAAATCCTTCCGGTAGAAGTTCGGTTATATGCGCTTGCTTGGGTCCGGTGGCGCCCTGGAAAAAGATGACGGCATCAGGCCCAAACTCAAAGATCACTTGCCGGCAGGCCCCGCAAGGCGAACATGCAACTCCATGATCGTTCGCAACCGCAACCGCTCGAATCTCGATCCTGGGGCCGGACTGGGCGACAGCGGCGAAGATTGCGGTCCGCTCGGCGCAATTCGTCATTCCATAGGAAGCGTTCTCGACATTGCAACCAGAAAATATCTTTCCGTTGGTTAGCAGAATGGCCGCGCCCACGTGAAAATTAGAGTAGGGAGCATGCGCATTCTTCATCACCCTGGTTGCGGCCTGCTCTAACTTTTTCCGCACGCCGGCGGAGATTATTTTCTTGGTCATGAAAATGACGAGCGGTTTAGTGGCGAAGCAGCTTCGCTGAATCCGCGCAATTGTAAACCCTGGACTGGACTTGCCGAGCTTTTTGTTGCCGATGGTCTGTTCAGGAATGGTCATCCGATCGAATTCGCCTTGCGAGATTCGCCTGCCGTACAATTACAACGCAAATGCCGGCGGACCACCACAATCGCAGTGCCCGCAATTCCGCTGGCGAAGCTGTGTCGGCGGCGCATGGATCGAACGCGATCGCCACGCTCGCGGGGAATTCTCTGCTCTCGAACTCCGGTATCCCGCTGGATCTGAATTGGGTGCAGGAAGTTCGCGTGAACACGAGCGCGGTGGAGCGCCGCGCCCAGTCGGAAGTGGCCCGACGCACGGTGAAAAAAGAATGG
>QIAK01000156.1:13851-15908 GCA_003225515.1 Acidobacteriota bacterium
GGCGATTGTGTGCGAAGGCGCGGCGGCCGCTGCAACAGGATCTGGTACAGAAACTCGGGATCGAGGAGCTCGGCATTCAGGTGGGAGCGGTTTGCGTCTACCACACTTTCATCGAAACCGCGCTTCATGCACTCGAGGGGAGCGCCGTTCATGTCGCGGCGGTCTCCACTGGATTTCCCGCTGGGCTCTCGCCGCTGAGCGAGCGAGTGGCAGAAATTCGCAATTCCGTCGAAGCTGGAGCGCATGAGATCGATGTAGTCATCACCCGCGCCCATGTTTTCGGCGGGCGCTGGCAGGCTCTGTATGACGAAGTGGCGACGTTCAAACAGGCGTGTGGGGCCGCGCACATGAAAGTCATTCTCGGCACCGGCGATCTGCTTACGTTTCGCAATGTGGGGCGCGCCAGTCTGGTTGCGATGATGGCCGGCGCCGACTTCATAAAAACTTCGACGGGCAAAGAGGCAACGAACGCCACTCTGCCGGTGAGCCTGGTGATGGTACGCGCGATCCGCGAATATGCGCAGCAGACTGGAATGGCGGTCGGCTTCAAACCTGCCGGCGGCATTCGCACGGCGAAGCAATCTATCGACTGGCTGGCAATGATGAAAGAAGAGCTGGGCCTATCGTGGACGCGGTCGGAATTGTTCCGCTTCGGCGCGAGCGGATTGCTGGGGGACATCGAGCGGCAATTGGAGCATCACGCGACAGGACGATATTCCGCGGAGTATCGTCACCCGCTTGCTTAGAGATGAAGTTGTGATGAGAGGAGCGGGGCGGGAGTGCCCGCTGCACACGAGTGAATCGATGAGCATCGCTGAAAAATTCGTCAGCATGGAATACGGGCCCGCTCCGGAAGATCCGAAAGAAGCGGAAGCGTGGTTGGACAAACACGGCCGCCGCTTTGGAGTCTTCATCGGCGGGGCATGGCAAGCGCCCGCATCGGGAGAATATTTCGACACGCTCGATCCTTCGAATGGTGAAAAGCTGGCTGCGGTCGCACAAGGCAACGCAGCCGATATTGACGCTGCGGTTCGCGCGGCGCGCGGCGCTTTGCCGAAGTGGCGCGCACTCACTTCGCATGCCCGCGCACGTTATCTCTATGCTCTCGCACGGCTGGTGCAAAAACATTCCCGCCTACTCGCGGTTCTGGAAACCTTGGACAATGGCAAGCCGATACGCGAAAGTCGCGACATCGACATTCCGCTGGTAGCTCGGCATTTTTACTACCATGCCGGTTGGGCGCAACTGCTGGCGCAGGAGTTTCCTGAGTACGAGGCTTGTGGTGTGGTCGGCCAGATCATTCCGTGGAATTTTCCGCTTCTCATGCTGGCCTGGAAAATTGGTCCCGCTCTGGCAACGGGAAACACGGTCATATTGAAGCCAGCCGAGTTTACGCCGCTGACCGCGCTGGCGTTCGCGGAACTTTGCCAGGAGGCAGGATTGCCTGCCGGTGTGGTCAACATCGTGACTGGAGACGGCTCAACTGGCGAAGCGCTGGTGAAGCATTCTGACGTCGACAAGATTGCATTCACGGGCTCGACCGAAGTTGGACGCGCCATCCGCGGCGCAACAGCAACGAGTCACAAGCGGCTTTCGCTTGAACTGGGCGGCAAGTCTCCATTCATTGTTTTCGAGGACGCCGACCTCGACAGCGCGGTCGAAGGCCTGGTCGACGGAATCTGGTTCAACCAGGGACAGGTATGTTGCGCCGGCTCGCGGCTTCTTATGCAAGAAAGCATCGCGGAAAAATTAATGGCGAAGATTCGGGATCGCATGAGCAGTCTTCGTATCGGCCCGCCGCTCGACAAGTCCATTGATATTGGCGCGATCGTAGCGCGCGTGCAACTGGACCGTATCGAGCGCATGGTGGCGCAGGGCGTAGCAGAAGGAGCAACTTGCTGGCAACCTCAAGTTCTGCTGCCGACGCGGGGTTTTTATTACCCGCCAACGCTGCTCAGCAACGTGCATCCTACGTCGATCGTCGCCCAGCAGGAAATCTTCGGACCGGTGCTCGCGGCCATGACATTTCGCACTCCGAAGGAAGCCGTCGAGCTGGC
>QIAK01000156.1:15939-17762 GCA_003225515.1 Acidobacteriota bacterium
CGAGAACATCAACGTTGCGCTGCACGTGGCCGCTCAACTCAAGGCCGGTGTAGTGTGAGTCAATTGCACGAATTTATTTGACGCAGCCTGCGGCTTTGGCGGATACCGCGAGAGCGGATACGGGCGTGAGGGCGGACGCGAAGGCTTGCTCGAATACATGGAGCCGAGCTGGTTCAAGAACTCGCCTAAGATTAAAACTTTTAATGGCAATGAAAAATCCCCAGTTCTCGCAAAGGCGGCGAAAAATGTGGCACTCAGTGGCGATGAGATTTCCGACACGAGTGTCCCTGGCATCGATCGAACGGTGAAACTTTATATTGGCGGGAAACAGGCGCGTCCTGATTCCGGCTACAGCATGGAGGTGCGTTCGCCGAAAGGCGATCTGCTGGGCGAGGCTCCTTTAGGCAATCGCAAGGACATTCGTAATGCCGTGGAAGCGGCTCGCAACGCCGGATCATGGGCTAAGGCTACGGCGCATAACCGGGCTCAGGTTCTTTACTATTGCGCGGAGAATCTTGCGCAACGGCGCGGCGAGATCATTCGTCGGCTGGCGCAAGCGGTCGGCGAGAAAAGTGCGACGGCGGAAGTCGAACTGGGAATCGAGCGCATCTTCTCGTACGCCGCATGGGCGGACAAGTTCGATGGCGCAGTTCACAATCCGCCGTTCCGAAATATCGCGATCGCGATGAACGAGCCGATTGGGACTGTGGGTGTAATTTGCCCGCAGGAAGCGCCGCTATTGGGTTTCTTGTCGCTCGTGTTGCCGCTTCTATGTGTGGGCAACACAGTAATCACTGTGCCGTCTGAAAGTTATCCGCTGATCACGGGCGATCTCTACCAACTTTTCGATACCAGCGACCTGCCCGGCGGCGCGGTGAACATCGTGACTGGTTATGCTTCTCAACTCCTGAAAACTCTGGCGGAGCACGACGATGTCGATGGCATCTGGTGTTACGGGGACGAAGCGACCGTCGCGGCCGCGAAAGCGATGTCGACGGGCAATCTGAAGCAGGTTTGGACCAACGAGGGCCGCTCCATCGACTGGTTTAATACGAAACTGGCGGAGGGCCGGTGGTTCCTCGAGCACGCTACTCAGGTAAAGAATATCTGGGTGCCTTACGGCGAGTAAAGCGCCGGGCGGCTTCGCCCTCGCACACTGCGTTCTAGCCTGAGATCCTTCGCTTCGCCTGAAGAACGGCTCCGCTCAGGATGACGCCATCCACCTAGCAGCCGCAGCCGCTCTCCGCCATTGCATTTGTGGTAGCCCAGCGCTAGCATTACCCGGTCGCCTCATTCGCCTGGCATCATTTCCGCTCGCACGCAATCTATTCTGGACAAGGAGGACGTATGGGCATTGCAGTTTCCCCCCAAATTCATCCGCAGGTCGCGGAGTTCATCGACAAACCACGAAAGATGTTGATCAACGGCAAGTGGTTGAATGCCGCCTCAGGAAAAACCTTTCCCACCTACAATCCCGCGACCGGCGAAGTTCTCGCTCAGGTTGCGGAAGGCGATCGCGAGGACATCAATCAAGCGGTGAAGGCCGCCCGCAATGCGTTTGAAAACGGCCCCTGGTACCGTATGACGGCATCACAGCGTGGCCGCCTCATCTGGAAACTCGCTGACCTGCTCGAACAGCACACCGAGGAGTTCGGCTACATCGAAAGCCTCGATAACGGCAAGCCGCTTAACATCGCCAAGGCTGCGGACGTTCCGCTGGCTGTCGACATGTTCCGCTACATGGCTGGATGGGCGACCAAGATCGAGGGCAATACCATTCCACTCTCGGTTCCGTACACGCCCGGCGCAAAGTATCTGGCGTA
>QIAK01000156.1:17863-20221 GCA_003225515.1 Acidobacteriota bacterium
CGGTGGTGCTGAAGCCGGCGGAGCAAACCCCGCTTTCCGCGCTGCGTTTGGGCGAGCTGATTATGGAAGCCGGCTTCCCCGAAGGCGTGGTCAACATTGTCCCCGGATACGGCGAAACTGCTGGAGCCGCATTAGCCGCGCATCCCGATGTCGACAAGGTAGCATTCACGGGATCGACTGAAGTCGGCAAGCTCATTGTGCATGCCGCTGCCGGCAATCTGAAGAAAGTATCTCTGGAGCTGGGCGGGAAGTCTCCCAATGTCGTATTTAAAGATGCCGATCTCGACACTGCGATTGCCGGTTCCGCCAGCGCTATTTTCTTTAACCACGGCCAATGCTGCTGCGCCGGTTCCCGGTTGTACGTCGAGAAATCAATTTTCGATCAGGTGGTTGAAGGTGTTGCGGAGCAGGCCCGGAAAATTAAAGTCGGCTCCGGTCTCGAGCCCGACACCCAAATGGGCCCGCTGGTTTCAGAAGAGCAGATGAATCGCGTTTGCGGATATCTGGAATCAGGATTCTCAGAGGGCGCGAAGGCTGCTGCCGGCGGCCACAGGGCCGGTGATCGCGGGTACTTCGTCGAGCCTACTGTGCTCGTCAACACGCAAGAAAACATGAAGGTCGTGCGGGAAGAAATCTTCGGACCGGTGGTGACGGCAATGTCGTTCACCGATCCTGAGGAAATCATTCCCCGCGCCAACAACAGCGAATACGGTTTGGCTGCAGCCGTGTGGACCCGCGATATCGGCAAGGCACATCGTATGGCGGAACAACTTAGGGCCGGCACCGTCTGGATCAATTGCTACAACATCTTCGACGCCGCAATGCCCTTCGGCGGATACAAGCAGTCAGGCTGGGGACGCGAGATGGGACACGACGTTCTCAATCTTTATACCCAGACCAAGTCGGTTTGCACGCGGATCGCATAGCAAGGTTCAATGGGTGCGTGGAGCCCCGGACTAAGGCCTGCGGGGCTCCACGTTCTCATTTCTCCATGAGCAGAACTTTCTCTGCCTCATCGATCTCGGTCAGCTTCACTTCGATTACCTCATTCGAGGTGGTCTGAACATTGCGACCGACGAATGTGGCTTCGACGGGAATTTCGCGGTGTCCGCGATCGATCAGCACGCATAATTGCACGCGTCGTGGTCTTCCGTGCGAAAAAAGTGCATCCAGTGCGGCTCGCGTGGTGCGCCCAGTGAAGAGAACGTCATCGACCAGCACGATATTCTTGTCTTCAATATCAAACCCAATTTCCTTATCGTGCACTACGGGCTTAGGCCCCAGCGTCGAAAGATCGTCGCGGTAAAAAGTAATATCCAAAGTTCCCACTGGGACCTTGGCGTTCTCAATGCGAGTGATGATTTTGCCCAGTCGCTCGGCAATTGGAACTCCGCGGCGGCGAATTCCGACCAATCCGAGTGCATCGACGCCGCTATTCTTTTCCATGATTTCGTAGGCCAGGCGCACCAGCGTGCGCTCAATTTCAGAAGCAGACATGAGTTGCGCCTTCTGACGAAGGCCAGTTTTGCGCGAAGGAGTCTTTGCATTCATTCGGAATATGCCTTTGCGGCAGTGAAGCCGGCTACTCAATGTAGTCAACACGCTTGCGCAGGTCAAGCGCCGGGGAATGATTTGAATTTGAAACTGAAATTTTTTGGACGAGAGTTACGCGCGGGTCTTGTCGATGGGTTCAGTAGTCTCATGCGACGCGCCCAGAGTTGTATTGGTGGAGCATTCCGTTCTTATGGTGCGGGCAAGAGGCGGATTGTCTTCCTGCACGGATGGGAGGTTAATCGCTTCAGGATTTTTGCCGGCAGCATCAGTAGCGACGATTCCCACACCTTGATTTCTGCCGAGAGCCTTCGCCCGATAGAGGGCCGCATCCGCCAGGGCAATTGATTCTTCGGCGCAAATGGCCTCAAACGACCCGCGGCTCCATGGATACGCTGCCCAACCTACGGAGACGGTCTTCGTCACCATGACGCCATGACCAAGATCGAATGGCTCTGACGCCATTACCTCGAGAACACGGCTGCAAAACGCGGGCGTTCCCGAGGGATCGGTCGAGCGGCTCATGATGAGGAATTCTTCTCCACCCCAGCGGACCAGCACGTCCGACTTGCGCACTACGGTGGAAAGTCTTTGCGCCACCAATTGCAACAGACGGTCTCCGGCAGGATGACCGTGACGGTCATTGACGGATTTAAAGAAATCCACGTCCACCATGATAAAAACGAGATCGCGGTGATCCATTTTGCGGATGTCGCCACCCCGCGCGCGTTGATAATTTCGCAGTACCTGCCCGGCTTCAGCAGTGAGGATCTCTTCCATATACCGCCGGTTCCACACTCCGGTCAG
>QIAK01000156.1:20263-23594 GCA_003225515.1 Acidobacteriota bacterium
CGTGCCAGCGTAGCGAATGTTCTTTATTCTCGAGTTCGTCCTTGAGTCTGCACATTTCGTCCAGGTTGTGCCGCGACATGCGAAGTAAGCTGAGCAGTTTCTGATCGAGCAGATGTTGTTTGACAAACACCAGTGCGCCCATCACGAGCATCACCGCTACCGTGATCAACACGCGGAAGGTGCGAACTTCTTTGGGCACATCTCCGCCGAATTGCGCCCACGCCATCATCAAAGGCGTAACGAACACGGCCACCATGGCGAGACGCGCTTTCCAGATTCCGTAGCTGCGCGTCGAAGGCTCGGCGACCAGATTCTCGCAGGTGATCTCGCGTGAAAGGAATCCGACGCGTACGAACCACAGCATACCCGCGACCAGTGGAACGTCGAACAGGCTGCCGGTGTAATAGAGATGCAGATCGATGGCCTCGCTGGCGACGAGTGAGGCTACGCAATAGAAAAGGCTTGCTCCAAATAAATGGAAGTAGATGGTTCGCCACGCTCCGCGGCTTCGTCGCCACACCATGACCAGACCGGCCGTGAGCACGAGTTCTTCGCAAACGTAAAGCAAGTCAAAGCTGCGCCCGTAAATCTCCTCCACTGGGTGCACATATTGCCAGGGAATTACGATGAAGAGCAGAAACAGCCACCAGGTGAGCAGCAGTGCGAAATCGAGGGTTCCGACGCGTATCGAATGATCGTCCCGTTGAACGTGAGGTTGAATGGCGATGGCGGCCATCATTGGGACGATATGCAGGAAAAGAATTACGTCTCCGACAAATGGGTTGGGAGCCTCATGACGAAGATAGACCTCGACATAGGTCCACATCAGTTGTGAAACCAGCCACATTCCCAGGCCCAGGCTCAGGAGAATCCAAAACAGCCGCGCCTTCGAATTCGCCGTTCTCACATTGGATAACACCGCGACGGTTGCGCAGAGCAATGTTATGTTTTGCAGAATGTCGCCGATGGCCATGAGAGCGAATCCGCGGGGCACCAGAAAAGAAAGAAGTATGTGGGCGCACACTGCGGCGCACACAATGGCTGTCCACCTGCGAGCGTGCTGGTGCGGAGAATGTCCCACGCTCTAGATTGTATGTTTGCGCAAACCACCAAACCTGTTACGGAAGTAATCAGAATTCGACCGGATGGAGGCGGGAGTTCCGCTCGCTACAGGGCCGCGGAGAAGCGCTGCACAAAGTGATAAACGTCCTCAAATGAGTTGTATAGCGGAACAGCTGCAACGCGGTAAGTATCGGGTTCGCGCCAATCGCCAATGACTCCCTGGTCTGCCAGTCGGTCGCACAGCCTGCGGCCACCATTCGCTAATCGGATGGAGATCTGTGCGCCTCGGCGCTCCGGTTCACGCGGTGTGATGATGGAAAATTTCGGAGAAGCGTGCTGGCTCAGCAGAAATTCCATGTAGCTGGTCAAGAAGAGGCTCTTCGTCCGCAAAGATTCCATGCCGGCCTCGGAAAAAATTTCCATTGCGGCGCGCAACGGCGCCAACGCAAAGATGGGAGGATTGCTCAACTGCCAGCCTTCCGCACCAGCCATGGGGTGAAAGTCAGGACCCATCTGGAAGCGAGTTTGTTCATCGTGTCCCCACCATCCGGTAAAGCGCGGCAGATTCCGTGCATCTGCGTGGCGCTGGTGAACAAAACATCCGCCAACGCATCCCGGTCCGCCGTTCAAATATTTGTAACTGCACCACACCGAAAAGTCCGGGCCCCAATCGTACAGGCGGAGCAGAAGATTTCCGGCGGTGTGGGCGAGANNNGATCGAAACCCACAACACATCCTTTTCTATGGCCTGCCTTGGTAATTTCCGCCAGGTCGAAAGCCTGTCCCGTGGCATAGTTCACGCCGCCCAGCATTATCAGCGCAATAGAATCGCCTTCGCGGTCGAGCAGGGACTCGATATCTTCATCGCGCATGCAGGATTCGCCACTGCGAGGCGTAAGTTCGAGTAATGACGATGCAGGATCAAATCCATGGAAGCGGATTTGTGATTTCACCGCATATTGGTCCGAGGGAAATGCCGCACGTTCGATCAGGATTTTATGTCTCTCTCTTGTCGGACGATAGAACGAGGCCATCATCAGGTGCAGGTTCACAGTCAACGAGTTCATCACAACAACTTCCTCGGGCTGCGCACCGACGAGAGCCGCCGTCTGCTGAGTGAGCAGGCGGTGATACGGCATCCACGGGTCCTTCGCACGGAAGTGCCCTTCCACGCCAAGTTGTGCCCATTCCCGTAGCTCCTGATCAAGATAGGCACGCGCAGTTTTCGGCTGCAACCCCAGCGAATGCCCACACAGGTAGAGGCATTCTTCCCCTGTCTTCGTCTTGGGAAAGAAAAACCGTTCGCGAAATTTCGCCAGGGGATCGCGAGCATCCATGGCAATCGCGAAATCTTTGCCGGCCTGAAATTGTGAACGGTTCACGCGGACAGCTCCAGAGGCGTCAGTTCGCTTTGAATCAGCCTGTCGGCCTTATTCCAGTCAAGGTCCTCGACCCGCGCGATGGAATCGCAGAGTTCGTTCAGCATGCGGTCCTGCAATTGACCTCGCCGCAGTGCAGTCGCATAGGGGATACGATGAAAGGTCACCATCGAATACTTGGGCACAAAGATCTGCGGATATTTTGCTTCCAGAGCAAGCTCGACCTTCTTGCGTAGGAGGAATCGTGGGTCGGCCACGCGATCTCTCATCTCTACAAAATTCTCTACCGCCAGGTCCGCGATCGCGTCGGTGTTGACCTTTCTCGCGATTTCAAATTCGGCAAAGACGCTCCCCCATGTTCTTCCGGGCCGGTCGAGCAGATCCAACAAGGTGGTGCAGTCTTCAAACCCGCAGTTGATTCCCTGCCCAAAGAAAGGAACAATCGCGTGCGCCGCATCGCCGAGCAGCAGGACGCGTCCTTCTACGTGCCACGGCGAGCACTTGATGGTAACCATGGCACCCGTTGGATTCGCAAAGAAATTGTCGGCCAAGGCTGGCATAAGCGGAATCGCATCTGGAAACCGCGATTGAAAAAACTCGGTCACCGCGGAATGCGAAGTCAACTGGGCGAAACTGTCGGGCCCTTGGAATGGCAGAAAGAGAATGCATGCAAAGGTTCCGTCAACGTTGGGCAGAGCAATGAGCATGTAGTTGCCGCGCGGCCAAATATGCAGCGCATTTTGTTCCAGGAGGTGCTCTCCATGCGGACCCGCCGGAATCGTAAGTTCTTTATAGCCGTAGTCCAGAAATTGCTGCGAAAAGTTGAAGGCCGCGAGTTTCAGCATCTCAACACGGATTGCAGATGCCGAGCCGTCGCACCCGATCACGAC
>QIAK01000157.1 GCA_003225515.1 Acidobacteriota bacterium
CTTCATATTCGAAGAACTTCCCTTGCGAGGTCGGAAACACCACGATCGGCATCCCCGCATGCCCAAAAACCAGCGACTCCATATCACGATGCAGTTCCTGGCTATAACCCTTGTGATATTCGCGATTCATTGTGAAGTGGAAGCATGTCCACGAGAGGTTGCCACATCTCATCGCAGCCGAAATATCTTACAGGATGGAACTGGAAAGCCCTAGCAGCCCGGGGAAACGGTAGTGTGTCAGTTTCAATTGGTCTGGGTCATCCCGAGCGGAGCTCGGCTTCATTTAAGAAAGCCCAGGCGAAGAGAGAGCCTGCCCTGAGCAAGCGAGCCAAGCGAGCGCGTCGAATGGGGATCTCGCGCGGAGCGATACGGGTCATGCGCGCGAGATCCCTCCGCCCGCTGGTGAAAACGCGGGCGTTCGGGCAGACTCATACCAGAAAGAAATTCAAGCCGGAAAAACTTCAGCATGAAACAGTGATTTCTCCGGCCAATAAAAAACCCGCCCCCACATGGGGACGGGCTGATTTCAACCAGAGAAACGACTAGCCGCCGTTGCTGCAGACGCCCAGATGGAAAGGATTATCGTGGAAGGACAGGGTTCCACCGTCCACCGAAGTGGTGGTCGGCGCACCAAAGTATTCCAGATAAACCAGATCCTGCAAGGTATAAGTGAAGCCGTTCAGCGTATAGGAGAATCCACCATAATTCGAGAATCCCTCTTCCGGATCTCCATTTTCCAGAATTCCGCAAGACACTGGGTTGCCGTTCGTATTCACGACGAGCGGGTCATCCAGCCACTCACCCACTTCGTGCGACAACGCCGAAACGTCCTGCGAGAAAATTCCCGGCGTTCCGATGTAGGTGAAATGCGAATACGCCTGCGGCGCAGACAGGCTCCCGTAAGAGCTGTGATATCCGCCAATGCAGCATCCGAAGTCCGTCAGGTACGAGTCGTAGGTGATGAAGATCGGAAGCGTGTTCGGTGTGATCACGGCTGCATACTTGGTGAGGATGGCTTCGATTTGAGCATCAAACCAGTTAATGTCGGCCGTTCCCACCGTGATGCCGAACTCCGTGGTGACGCTACCGTCAGCTGCCGGCACCGTCAGAGTTTGAAGCGGCACGACCTTGGGTTGTCCGAGCAGAACGTGGTAATTGGTGCCCGCTACTGTGCCCCAGAAGTTTCCACGTTGGTATGCATCTTCGTACTGCGTGGTTCCCAGATCAGTACCCTGAGGAGTGACCCAATCCATGTTCTTGAAGATCGGCGAATTAATCGTGTTCTGGATAGCTGACTTGCCGTTGCTCTGGAGAGTTTGCGGAGTGAAAATCGTGGTTACGCCGTTTTTCACGTACTTCAGGGCGATCGGAATCAGGAAGGTCTTAACCGTTGTCGAGGTTCCCGTCGACGGCGCCGTTCCCACCATGTTGTAGTTGTAAGTATGGCTTTTGTACACGAACGATCCGTTCCAGGTAGTCAGCGGAGTCAATGGCGTTTTGCCGGCGTCAGCATGGAGTTTCGGAAGCAGACGTGCGAACTTCGGACGCGACTGCAGGCTATCATCCTGGGCAAGTGCGGTGCCGGTGACGCAGGCACCGAGGGCAAGCGCAGCCAGCAGGCTGAGCACAGTAAATTGCTTCATAGGTTGAAGGTTCTCCTTAGGGTCGATGGAGCCGTTGAGGTTAAGAAACGAACAAGAGGTGTTGATTTGAAGCCGGAGATCAACAGTGTCTCCGGACGCAGGGAACAACAAATCCGGATGATTCTCTTTTCTTCCTCACCGCATGTCAACTGTGAATATTTCTGCACTATGGAGGCATGCCTCCCAAATGCCGCGCCGGACGTGGCATTTGGTTAGATGTCTTTAACAGAAGAGCTTAGGATTCGGAAGAAGGGCGCGATTTCATTTTTTCAACCCCGGGGCGAACTGCAGCATTCCCACAACTTAGAGAGGACCGTTCCAATCAGTTCCTCCGAATTCCCTGTAAAATAAACTCGTCCCGATCGCACGAATGTCCTGCCATCTCACCGAAGCCGACGTCCGCCGCCTGCTCGATCCTGCCCAACTTTGTGCCGCCCTCGAGTCCGCTTTTCGCGATCGTTATCCTTCCATCAGCCTTCCGCCCCGTACCCATGTCGAACTCGCCCACGGAATTTTTCTCGCCATGTCTTGTTACGACCGCGATGCCGGTACGCTGGGAATGAAGCTTGTCCTGGTGCGCGATCATGCCCAGGCACACGCCCGTGATTCTCTTACCAAAGGCCGGGTGCAGGCGACTTACATGCTGCTCGATCCCGAGACCGCGCAGGCTAGTCTGACGATCGCGGCCAACTACTTCACCGACCTGCGCACCGCCGCAACCTCCGCCGTGGCCACAAAATTCCTGGCGCGTTCTGACGTTTCCACTCTCGGCATCTTCGGCACTGGACGCCTGGCCCGCACGCATATCGCAGTGCTGCCTCTGGTGCGCAACTTTGAGCGCGTGCTCGTCTGCGGACGCGACCCCTCCCGCTCCGCCGAATTCGTCGAAGAACTCTCTGGTGAGTTGCCCAGCCTTATCATTACTGCTGTCGACGCCCGCACGTGCGCTGCTCAATCCGACGTGCTCTGCACCTGCACCTCGCACCCGGCTCCGCTGTTTGAGGGTCGTGACCTTCGCCCCGGAACCCATCTCAACCTGGTGGGAGCTTTCCGCGCGCAGACGCGCGAGGTGGACACGCATACCATTCAGCGCTCGCGCGTCGTCGTCGATACCTACGCTGCTGCCTTATCGGAAGTGGGAGAGTTGCTGATTCCCATGCAGGAGGGGGCCATCACCCGCGAACACGTTGTGGCCGATCTCCATGAACTGGTGAGTAGAAAGAAGCAGGGAAGACGCAGCCCGGAAGAAGTTACCGTGTTCAAAAGCGTGGGCTGTGCCCTTGAAGATTTGGTCGCCGCCGAACTCCTGGATGAAATCTCGTAAAGAGTTGTTTGCAATATCTTTCTGCAACGCACTTTTCAAGACGTACCGAGGCCGCGCACCGGCGCGACTGAACGGTTCGCACGAAAAATTATCGGGGCTTCATGTACCAGAAGATCGCCAGCGCCACCAGGGCGACCGTAACGATCCACAGGATAATATCTTTACTGCCCTTCTTTTCGTCTGCCATAAGCAAGGAGTACATCACACCTGAAATTGGGGTTCAAGTGCCGCGCTGAATTCCCCGGTAAAAATGAAAATTACTGCTTTGCTGTTGCAGCGCCCACGCGCTTGTAGCTCGTAAATTTTACGATCTCGCGCAAGTGGATTGCCTGTACCTGAAAGTGCAGCGTATCGTCGACCCGTGCATACGCCGGAAACCAGAGTCCATCTATGAATTGCCGGTAACTCACAAATGATGGACGGATATCAATCGGGCGATTCTTTTTTACGTGGATCACATCGGGCACGCTCTTGCCGCAGAGCTTCACAATCTGGAAATCGCGGTTGTCGACCCAAATCCGCCCCTGAAAGTAGCGCCGGTTCTTTTCTTCATTTTTCGGGTCAACGTGGAACACATAGGTGTCCAGGTCATCGACGTGTTGCTGGCCCGAATAGTTGAATTTGTACTGCGGAATTTCCTCCGAGGTCATCAGGAACGACATAAATATGTGAATGTCGTCCATATCTTCCTGCGTCAACTGAACCCCACGCAGCGTGGACTGTTCGGCAAAGGTCACGTGCTCCATGCGTTTGCCCTTATCGCCGTAGGACACCGTAGCAATCTCGTGAAACTGCCCATCCACTGCCTTATCATTCAGCGTCTGCACCAGCACATCTTGTGTGAAGGTGTAATGCTCCCTCGCCTGCTTTACTTTTGTTTCCTCCTCCCCGAGCCTCTTGATAATCTCATCCACCATCATGCCCTTTGGTGGAGCCGTGTCCAGCACGCCATTCCCCTCCGCGCAATCGGTCTGCGCCTGCACGCTCGTTCTCATTCCGCATACCAGGATCAATGTTGCCGCCAACACGAATTCCGTGCCCCTACGCATCGCCATGCCGTTCTAATCCTCTCCCCGGATAGCGGAAAACATACACCGCAAACCCAGTCCCGTAAATCTAGAATTTTCGCCGCTCTCGGGCCCCGCCACTCTCCGCGCCCAGCGCGCCTTTTGACTCAATTCTGCACCCTTCCACAAATGTGCAAAGTGTTGCGCCACGCTATGCGCCCAACATGTAAGTCTAAGGATCATAAGGCGTTTAAGTTGGTACCGGGCTTGCACCCTTTCACATTGACATCCAGGACAAACAACTATGAAAATCACACTCTTCGCTTTGTTCATTCTCTTGACGGGCAGCGCCTTCGGACAAATCGGATCCGGAGCCTCCAGCCAACCACAGGTTCTTGAGCTTCCCAGCCATCCTCTTCATGCCGACCTGCATGAGTTGGCAACCGAGCAGTCTCTGCTCGGAGGTGGTGGCGTTTCCAGCGCCCACGGAGAGCGTCCTCTCTCGGAATTCGGTTCTGCGTTGCCCCAACCCACACCTCTCGGCGACATTGCCCGCGCCTATCGCAAAGAAAAGCAGGCCGGCAAGAAAGCCGAACTCGTCCTCGATAAGCAAGGCTCCTAATTCTTGCGTCGCTCGTGCCGGCCGGGTCCGCAACCCGGCCGCGCAGCCTGGCTCCGGGCGTCCGCCCCATCGTTGAGAACTCGGCCCCGCCCGCGTTCCTCCGCGCAATCCATAACGCGCCGCCCATAAAACGATTCCTGCATCCTGAGCATCACATCCAGCAGCATCTTTGCGTTCATAACTCCGCGAACCCTCCGCGCTCTGTCCCGCGGGATTCGCGGGAGTGTACACTGCCAGCGGAGGGTACGTATTGATGAAGCCCGGCAAGGCGGACATGGTCCGCGCCTGTTCATGTCTCCTGTTTTTCTTGGCCACGGTTCCCGCCTACTGTCAACGAGGGACCATCGATCTGAACGTCGGCGAAACTTCCGACCAGTTTGGCGCGATCGCCCCCGTCACCGGCACCGCCCTTGATCTCAATGCCGAATTGACGGTCATCAAGCCCTCTGAGAAAAACGGCGGCCCCAGTGTAGTCGCGGGCGGCGAAGTTCGTCTTCCCTCCGACTCCACAAATCACGCCAAAGAAATAGCCCTGTACGGCGGAGTCGCTTTCGGATCCCACAATCTCTCCGTCGGCGTGGACGCCGAAGTCCGCAAGATTTACATGCCGGCCGCATTCCTGAATGGCCAAACTCTGAACCGCGACAACCTTGAACTGCTCGAGTTGCCTCTCGTCATCAAATATAAATTCGGTCCCGACAAGCGCGGATTCCTGGAAGTCAAAGGCGCGCCGGAATTTACTCCGCACTTCAAGCGTTCTCCTTTAGCCACGGTCATCTTGCCCAATCCAAGCTTCGATCACGGATACTTCCTTCGCGGAAGCGTAGGCTACGCCTTCGGCCAGTGGTGGTACGTAAAGGCCTCCTACGAAACCCGCTACTTTAAATTCGGCAAAGACATTGGCAATCCCTCCAGCCTATACAACTGGAAAAGCAACCTGATCACCGCAGGCGTAGGAGTCAGATTCTGACCCTTGCCCGTGTAGGGCGGACACTCCTGTCCGCCAACCGCCAGCGCGTAAAAAATTCAAAGTCACCGACAACGTCCGAAGCCAACGTTTTGCCAAAGCCGCCGACCGCAATTTCGGCATCCTCACCACTCGCGGGTCGCGAAAATACATTAAGTGGGTGCTAGAACAATTGCGTTCACTACCATAACCCCTCCATCTCCGCCGCGAACCGCCGCGTATCCCATCCGCCGACACCGCCCTACTCTGTCATCCCGAGCGGAGCAGGATGG
>QIAK01000158.1:0-213 GCA_003225515.1 Acidobacteriota bacterium
CACGGCTGGCCCGGGAGTTGCGGCGTCACGATCTGGTGATTGAGCTGGGCGATGAAGGGTTCCGGCTGAAGAAATCGTTTGAGGGCGCGACGAAGGCCGGCGCGAAGTACATTTTGATCGTGGGGGAGAATGAACTGAAGTCGGATGCGTTTGCGCTGAAAAATTTGGCGAGCGGAGAGCAGGTTTCGGTGCCGCGGGGGGAACTGGCGCGGA
>QIAK01000158.1:334-7118 GCA_003225515.1 Acidobacteriota bacterium
AATATGGATTGGTCGTATTCATGAGTTTGCTGGTTGGTGTTGCTAGTGCCGGGTTTGGACAAGTGGCTGCGCCGGCTAAGGAGTTGAGTCCGTTTGAACAGACGCTTATGGATGCTGAGAAAAGTTTTGTGGAGGCGGCGAAGAAGGGGGACGTCGCGTTTTTCAAGCGGACGTTGACGGACGACTTTTCTTTTGTGGAGTTCGATGGGCAGTTGTATACGCGGCAGGAGATGCTCGACCAGTTCGCAGGCGGTGGAATTAATTTGATGCCGTATGAGATGAAAGTAGTGAAGGCGAGTGATGACGTGGGAGTCGTCACCTATAACGTGGTGCTTCGCGTTCCGGCTGTGGAGGATCAGGGACCGCCGCCGCGATATCAGCACTTCAGCACGGTATGGGTGAAACAGGGCGACACCTGGAAGATGAAATTTCAGCAGATGACAGCCTCGCATTGGGGCGACTGGTAGACATAACGGGCATTGATTGTTGATTTTTGAGCACGGGCTACGATGGTGATTGACGTTCGTCTCGGTGCCGGACTAGTATTTCGCCGCGGTCAGCGGTCAGTTTCAGGCAGAGGATTCGACGTGCGCGATCCGAGGTAGACAATGAAAAATACACTGATGACGCTTGCGGTGCTGGTGCTGTCAACGGCAGCGGCGGTGGCTCAGATGGAGATGCCGAAGCCGGGGCCGGAACACAAGAAGCTCGACATGTTTGCGGGTTCATGGACGCTGGATGGGGAAATGAAGCCGGGCCCAATGGGCCCTGGTGGCAAGGTGATTGAGAACGAGACATGCGATTGGATGGAAGGCGGTTTTTTCCTCGTCTGCCACGTGGATTTCAAAGGCGTTGTGGGCAGTGGAACAGGAGTCACGGTAATGGGATATTCGGCCGGAGATAAGGCTTATTCCTACCGTGAGTTCAACAGTTGGGGCGAGTTTACCGATTCCAAGGGGTCGCTGGATGGCGACACCTGGACGTGGAGCAATGACGAGAAGATGGGCGGCACGCCGATGAAGGGGCGCTTCATCATGAAGGTGACTTCGCCCACGTCGTACGGCTTCAGCTACGAGATGTCAGGTGACGGAGCGAAGTGGACGATGGTAATGGACGGCAAGGCAACTAAAGTGAAGTGATCGCCGGGCGCGAGAATTTGTGAACTTCAAGGCTTCAGCCACTGAGCTGGGGCCTTTTTCTTTTGCTTGCGTTGGAAATCATTGCCCGGAGTAGGATTGTGTCGGAGAGTGTGATGAAAAAAGTCGGGCTCATCTTCATCGTAATCATGTTTGCACTTGGATTGGGAGCAGCCAGCCTACCATTGCGCGCGCAGGATGCGAAGGCGGGTGCGGCGGCTGCGGATTCCAAAGCCGGCAAAGAATATTCGGGGATGTATACGTTCTTGAAGGAGGGCGAATTCGTGCAGGTGACGGTTGAGGATGCAGGCCACGTCACGGGATTCGTTTCGCGATTCGGCTCCGGAGAGAGCGATAAAGGAGCGTTTCTGGATCAGTTCTTCAAGACCGGCGAACTGGAAGGGAACAAATTGAGTTTCACAACAAAAGTCGTGCACGGAGTGGCGTTCGAGTTTAAGGGCACAGTCGAACGCGGGGAGGGCAAGAATCCCGGGGACGAAGGGTATTTTGTGCTTAAGGGAACGCTGACCGAAAATGCGAGCGATGCGGACAAGAAAGTGAACTCGCATTCGCAGGAGGTCGCGTTCAAGATGTTTCCGCAGGATGCGGCGCCGGCGGTCAGGAAGTAGTAAAGGGTCGCGAGTATTTGGGAATCGGTGCGCTCATCGCGAAAAGCTTTTAACCGCGAAGCTCGCAAAGCACTCGCGAAGGTCGCCAAGGAGAGCTGTTGAAAGTTCTCGTGTGGTCGGGGTCACCGGCTCGGCTGTTTTTATTGTCCGGCGCGTAGGGGTGAGAGGCTCAGGCGGCCTGGGGCTTTTTTGGGGGCGCCTTCCGTTCCATAGATTAGATCGGGGCTGCCGTCGGAATTCGAGGATGCTTCAGCGAGGGCGGCGGCCAGAGCGCGGTACGAGCGACTAATCTCCGGACCGTCCTGCATGACCACGGGCGTGCCGTGATCAATTGACGGCGACACTGCCTGGAACGCGTTGGGAACTTTCCACAAAACTTTGCACTTGGTAACCTGCTCGACATCTTCTTCGCTAAATCCCGGAATCTTCTTGTAGCGATTCAAAACCAGGCGGAGCCGGTCGCGCCCGGTGCCTTCCTCAAGGAAGGTGTGAATGCGGCTGGCGCTCCACAAGGAAACCACATCGGTTTGTGCGACCACCAGTACAGCATTGGAAAGATCGGAGAGCAGGCGCGTGGTGGGGTCGAGACGGCTGGAGGCATCGACGACTACGAACCGGTAATGATTGACCAGCAGATCGAACAGCCGGGCCAGTTCGCCGGGTGTAGGTTCGGTGGGATATGGCTGCTGGGGTCCGGCCAGAAGATGCAGGCCCTCCCTGGTTGGAGTCATTAGACCATCGAGCAAGGCCACATCGAGCCGGTGCAGGTTCTGCAATGCGTCCAGCACCCCGAACTGCGGACGCAGGTTGAGATGAAGGGAAGCGTGGCCGATGGGAGCAAAGTCGACGAGAACGACATCGCCGTACGACTGTTGCAGGGCGACCGCAGTGTTCACGGCGGCAGTCGTGCAGCCCGCGCCGCCTTTGGCGCTGAGGAAAGTGAAGACTCGCGCTTTGCCCGCCCCGCCAAGACTACGGGTGCGTGACGAACTGAAGCGTGTGAGCGCGTCGAGCAAGGGCTCGGACCCGGCGGAGTGTTCAAGATATTCGCCAGCTCCGGCCCGCATACTGGCAACGATGCTGACCGGATTGGTCATGGCGCCGTTGGCGAAGATGCCAATCTGCTGGGTCGTGGCGCGAATCAATTCGATGGTGCGGATGGCGCGCTGAGCATCATGCGCGGGAATGTCAACAATGACTACTTCGGCGCGCGAATCCTGCAGTTGGCGGAGGATCGCATCGGTAGGTCCGGCGGGAAATCCGACATGGCTGAATACTGCCTCGGCCAGGCGCGTCGCTTCCAGACGACTTTGCAGCGCGGATAAATGGTCCTGGTCTTCGGTCAGAAGGGCGACGGCGATGCCA
Organism: Acidobacteriota bacterium; assembly: GCA_003225515.1. Lineage (GTDB taxonomy): Bacteria > Acidobacteriota > Terriglobia > Terriglobales > Acidobacteriaceae > Sulfotelmatobacter. The sequence continues at coordinate 3,465 of QIAK01000158.1, forward strand.
TGCATAGCGCGGTTCTCGCTGATTTCTATCGGTGTCTGCATGTTAGAAAGAGAACGCGCTCCTCGCCAAGTGACCTAGGTAATAGACAAACGAGTTTGCACGCGATAACGCGCACAAAATTAGTACAACGCACCCGAATGTTTGACATCTGGGGAAATACACAACGTAGACAAGACCGAGGCTGCTCGCCCCTTTTGCATGACATTGTAAGCCAGGAAGGGAAAATTTGAAAAGCCTGTTTGGCCCTAGGCACGAAAAAATAACCGTTGAGGGCACGACCATTTTGGGAGGTTTGGAGCGATTCTTCGGGCAATCACCTAAAAGCGGGCCGAGAGGAAGAAGGGGCGAGAGGACGGTGTTCCTCCTCGTGCCGTGGGTGTAAGGCTGACACCCTGGGGAACGAGGCGGAAGCCCCAGAGGACTCGGGCAGGTATTCATACCCTTCGAGGCGGACGGCAACCCCGATTTTCGGCCCTTCAGACAACGAAACGTGAGAATCCGTCCCGGAGGAAGGCCGGACAATGCGCAAAACATGGCCACGGCAGCGCACGGGCATACTTTCGCCCAGAGTGATCTCAGAGGGCATACGAAGGCTGATCTCGATTTCGGAGCCCTCAGTCAGAGGCGTGTTGGTGAAGAAGAAGACTCCGCGCGAACTCAGGTCCTGGGTGAATCCGACGCCTTCCAGAGAGGTCGCAGGCAGACGAAGAGATAACGGAAGAAGATACTGGAACCGCTGGCCGACACGGCGTTCGATGCCAACCGAAGGAGTGGTCATGATGGGAGCGACGTCCTTGCTTCGCCGAAGGGCAGACCTACTTTAGCTCACGGAGGGCGATAAGAGAAGTTCAATTTCTTTGAATCTGGATCCCGGCGATTCGATGGCTTTCAGGCCAGTTCTCTGCTGGCAACGGTTGAGGGAGCGATGGTCAGCGGAAGGTGCGGAGCCGTACGGAGGAGCGTTGCCGGGGTGCCATGCCGGGCTGGCACTTACCTCCATTGCAGCCCCTATACGGGTGTTCTTATATTTGGTGCGCGAACACGCGAGTTATCATCAAAGAAGCGAACGTGGCTGATTCGAACATTCCCATCCAAGAGACTTCATCTGCAGCGGCGGCCGAGAGCCGTAGACCGCGGTGGCAGGAGGCCGGACGCGCCCTGCGTCATCGCAACTTCCAGCTGTTTTTCAGCGGACAATTAATCTCACTGATTGGTACGTGGATGCAGACTGTGGCGCAGTCGTGGCTGGTCTACCGGCTGACTGGGTCGGGATTCGAGCTGGGGGCGGTGGGGTTTGCCAGCCAGATCCCGGTGTTTCTGTTTGCGCCCATCGGGGGGATCGTCGCCGATCGCACCAACCGCAAGCATGTGGTCATCGCTACGCAAGTCGCGTCTATGTTGCTGGCGTTCGCGCTGGCGGCGCTGACTCTGACGCATACAATTGACCATCGGGTGTGGATGATTTACGTGTTGGCGGCCCTGCTGGGAGTGGTGAACGCGTTCGACATTCCGGGGCGGCAGTCGTTTCTGGTGGACATGGTGGGCAAGGAAGACCTAATGAACGCCATTGCCCTGAATTCTTCCATGTTCAACGGGGCACGAGTGGTTGGACCGGCGGTGGCGGGCATTCTGGTGGCGAGACTGGGCGAGGGCTGGTGTTTTTTCGCAAACGGGGCGAGCTACATTGCCGTGATTGCTGGACTGATGATGATGAAGGTTCGTGCTCCGGCGCGAATTTCCACGAAGACGCCGCCATGGGAGCACATGAAAGAAGGATTTCAGTTCGTGAATCGTACGGCGCCGATCCGCGCGCTGGTGATTTTGCTGGGGCTGGTGAGCGTGGCTGGAATGCCATATTCGGTGCTGATGCCGATTTTTGCCGACAAGATCCTGCACAGTGGCGGACAGGAATTGGCGTCGATGATCGGATCGCACGATCTGGGAGCGGTCCGGCTGGGCATTCTGATGGGCGCCGCTGGGGTGGGGGCGCTGCTGGGAGCGTTGACCCTGGCGGTGCGCACTGGTGTGAAGGGTCTGGGAACGTGGGTGAGCACGTGCTGCGCCGGGTTCGGCATCAGCCTGATACTGTTTTCGTTTTCGAAATCGTTCTGGGTGTCGGTACTACTGTTATTACCGGTAGGATATTTCATCATGTTGCAGATGGCGGCATCGAACACGCTGATTCAGGTGATGGTGCCGGACGTACTCCGGGGAAGGATGATGGCGGTGTATTCCATGATGTTCATGGGTATGGCTCCGATTGGAGCGCTGCTGGGCGGCGCATTGGCCGACCGACTGACCGCGCCGCTGACGGTCGCCATCGGCGGCCTGGCTTCGGTAATGGGCGCGTGGTGGTTCAGCAAACAACTGCCGAAAATTCGAGTGGAAGCGCGGCAGTTAATCATTGCGCAACAGATGGCGGGCGGCGAGCCGCCGGAAGAGATGACGGCGCCGGTCGCAGAGTAACAGTCCGGCTACTTGCTTCGCGCGCTGCGGCCCAGAGCCACGAGGAAGATTGCGCTTTTGCCCCGAGCATGTGGCGAGAAGAAGCTAACCACATCGTCGTCGTAGAACGTGAGTCCGGTTGCGCCCAGTCCTTGGGCGTACGCGGCGAGATAGAACTTCCCGCCTAAAATGCCGGCTTCCAATTGCGTGGCGCGATATCCGCGATTGCCGTAGCGTTCCAGAATCTTCTTCAGGTCGGCAAGAAAGAAAATGTCGGCGGCAGCGTCTGCCGGGAGTTGTTGTTCAAGTCCGAGGTATCCTGCCTTTTGGCGGAAATCTCCTGCTTTCAACAGTTCGAGAATCTTTTTGTTCCAGTGATAAACATAGGCTCCGGCGGCCAGGCCCTCAACGTTGTTGACAATCAGGTAGAGATCGTTCAGGTGACTTCCGGCGGAATCGAGAAAGTCGATGGGAATGCCGCGAGTAGAGCGTTCGAGCAGGGTGGATAGTTGCGGCAGGGTGATGGACTCGCGGGAGAACTGCCGCGTGGAACCGCGTCGCGAGATTACCTGCTCGATGGTGTCGTGCGGGATGGCAGAGTCATCCACCGGTTGGAGCGCAGTCGTGACCCCCTTCGGCGGAGGCTCGTGCGATGGCGTTTGGCCGCGGAATGCGGACACTTCATCGGTGGAGTCGAGCGACGAGGTCTCGTGCATCTTGCGCATGGCCGGATAGTCGACCTCTTCCTGCGAATAGGACGATGGGTAGATCGAGCGGCGAAATTGCAGGCGCCGGGGGCGGAGTCGCCGGAGTGTGTCCAACCGAAATTAGAGAGAAAGCGACTTCGCGCTTAGTATCGAGGCTGAGCAATCCATTGACCTGCGAATCGACGAAGGCAGTAAAGATTTTGGCGGGAAATTTCGAGGCGGCGGAGATTGCCAGAAGATTGGCGAGAATCGTTCCATTGTCCCAGCCGAAATGGCGATAAGTGCGGGAATGATATTTCCACGCATTGCGCCAATAGATACCGGTGCAGACGATGGTCGCGGGCGCGTGCGCAATGGCAGGATCGGCGCCGGTCGCTGCAACGAGCGCACCACGAAAATCTCCGGAGCGCAACTGGCGCAAGCCGAATTCGGCGGCGCCGAAATGGTAGACCCCCGCGGCGAGCCCGGGCGAATCCTTGCTGCCAGGCAAGTCGGTACAGAC
>QIAK01000158.1:7130-15761 GCA_003225515.1 Acidobacteriota bacterium
CGGATGTTTCTTGCTGCGGGTCACGCCGGCGGAGAAGAACAGCAAGCGCGCGAGGGTTTCAATATCCGGAATAGCTTCGCCTTGCGACGGGACACTCGAAACTGCAATCGCGGATAGAGCCGGGGTGCCGGTCTCGCGGAAATCACGGGGCAAGCGCGTGACTTCGAGCGTGGGATAGATCTTGAACAGCAGAGGCTTGTTCTCCCAGCCGAGCACGTGCGGATGCATGCGGATGCTTTGATAGGAATGCTTGGTGCCGCTGTGATACTGCCAGGCCGCGTCGAGGAGTTGGTTCGGGCTCAAAAGGCGCTCCTAGAAAGGGAGATCAACATTTCGCGATCAGCCGCTAAAGCGTACGAAAACGATCTTTCACTTCGCGCACGAAATCCATGAAGCGCGGCTGGGTGATGATCTGAGGATGCCAGCAGAGGTCCCGTTCAATCAAGTCGTAGGTTTCTGCAATGTGTGAACCCGGCAGCGGATTTCCACTCGGGTCATGCTCACGTCCCATCAGCCACAGATGGTCGGCGACGGCCGCGGCCGCAGTGATGTCGTGAGTGACGACGATGATGGTATTGAGTTCATCCAGGTTGGCCACCTTCTGGATGAGTTCGCTGGTTTTTTCCAGCATGAGAAGGTCGAGGCCGCTGAAAGGCTCATCCATCAATAGAAAATGGTCGGAGCAGAGAATTTGCTGGATGATGGCACAGCGCTGGCGCTGTCCGCCGGAGAGTTGCACCGGATAAAGACGCGCCTTGTCGATGAGTTCGAATTCGGTGAGATACTGGACGACCTTGTCGTGCGCGGCCTTGTCATCTTTTTCCTTCTGGTTCGCCGCGATCAGCAGGTTCGACATCACTGTACGATGTTCGAACAGGGGATAGTCCTGGGCAACGACGCCCACTTCGCCGGCTTGTACAGGACGGTCGGCTCCGTTGATGGTGACCCGGCCGGTGGTCGGTTTATTGAGTCCGGCGATGATACGGAATAGTTGCGTCTTGCCGATGCCGCTGGGTCCGAGAAATCCAACTACCTGGCCTTGAACGTGATCGGTGCAGATGATGTCTCTAATTTCCGCGCTGACGTGTTTGAGGATGGGGCGGCCGTCGTATTCGAGAGAAACGTCGTCTACTTTCAGCAGCGTTTTTCCGTAGGTATACGATGGCATCGCTTACTTTCGCTCCAAAGTCAGATCGGCGTATGGACAAACTACCGTGCGCAGCAGGCCGATGGCGTAGTCCTGTGCCAGGCCAAGCAACAGGATGGTCAACTGAATGGCGAATACGGCGCTCAGATGAAAATGCTTATTCTGATTGAGCAGCATGGCGCCTACACCGCCTTCGGAGCGCGAAATTCCTTCGACCATGGTGAGCATCATCCATCCCATAGCCGCGTTCTGGCGCAGGACCTCGAAAGCCTTGTCGGCCTGGCCGATGATCACAACTTCGTAGACTACCCGCCATTCGCCCATGCGCAGGGTGCGGGCCAGATCGTATTTTTCTTTTGGAATACTGGCAACGACTTCGGCCATGCCGGTAACAAAGAACACCGACACAGAGAAGACCAGCAGAAAGAGTTTGAGCTCATGTCCGGTGGTCGCCATGAGGGTGAAGAAAAACGTCAGGCCCACCATGGAGAGGAAACGCAGCTTGCTGAGCAGGGTGACGATGGGGCGGAAGAATGGAATGACAGTAAGGTAGGCCATCCCGAGCGAAAGCAAGGTCGCTAGCGCGATGGCTTGCAGGTTCAGATAAAAGCTCGTGATCAGTTCGCCGCCCAAGCCCTCCATCCACATTTCGTTCAGGGCGTTGAGAACTTCTTTGGGCTTGGGTAGGAAGACGGTGGGCGAAAAAATCCAGATGAAGAACAGCAGTACCAGCTGGAAGCCAACCATCCAGCGGACGGTTTGCTTCGAGATCACCCGGTTGGGGGATAGAACTTCAATCGCCTGATTCATCTGTGTCTGTCTATCAAACCAATTTTGGGCAGTTCCAGTTCTTTTGCGTTCCTTGCGCTTTTGCCTCAGCGGTTAAAAGCTTTTTGCCGAAGAGCGAGGAAAGCTTTTAACCGCAGAGAGCGCAGAGAAAAGCTGCTGAGAACGCAGAGAAAAAACAAAATCTTAACGCGAACCTCAATCTTGAGCGCGCTCAGTATTCGCTTTAGCTGCCGGACAAAGTGATTTCAACCCGGCGATTGGCAGCTTTTCCGGCTAGCGTATCGTTCGTGGCGACCGGATTCTGCGAGCCGTGTCCGGAAATCTTGAAGCGGTTCTCCGGGAAGTTCCGCGGCGCGTGCTTCTGCAGCCAATCCTTTACAGCCCCGGCGCGTGCATCGGAAAGGGCTTGATTCACTCCCTCACTTCCGGTGTTGTCGGTATAGCCATCCACCTGAATAAACAGGCCGGTGATGGCAAGAGAGTCCTTCAATTCCTGCATGGTTCGCGTGCCTTCAGTCGTGAAGGTCGCCTTGCCGGTATCGAAGTTGATGGAATAGGCGCGCTTTGAAACCACGGGCCCGCTCTGGTTCGCCGCATATTGCGGGGCCTCGCCCTCGGCTCCGCCGCTGCTCATGCGGGCCTGCGCGCCCGTGATGAAAGACTTGTCTTCGATATCTTTTACGTCGGGGATAGGAGTGTCTTTGAACAACGCGGGATATTGCTGGGTCGCGATGTTCGCGAAGACGGTATAGGTGGAGCGGAAATTGTCGTTGGTTCCCGGCTCGAGGCCGAACAGGATCAGGTTGTCGGCGAGATTGTTGACCGTTGATCCGCCGAGGTCCACTTTCAATCCCTGTGCATCCGACTCGGTCGCTCCTTTGTAATACTTGTACCAGTAGGCTTCGTCCTGGTCGTTGTAGAGTTTGGCGCTGATTGCCGATGCCTTGTGCAGTACCTTATCGAACGCCTTGACCTGGTCGCCGGCTTCAAAAGTGGCGGCGAGCAAGCCTTCAAACTCGGGGCGATTGCGTTCAAAGAAATTCTTCGGGCCCAGGATCACGGCCGGCATCTGCGAACGATACTGCTTCGAACTGACCACCTTAACGAGTCCGCCTTTTCCTTTCGCGATGGTGACATCGCCCGGAGTCCANTCACGCACACATGCTTGGTCTCGCCGGTGAGGTGGCCGTCTTTCACAACCTTCCGGTCATCACACTTTCCGGCAACGTAGTCAGCGGCGGCCACATTGTAGTCAGAAGCGTTGATCCAATTCACCGCGTCAGGGTCATATGTCTTCTCGTCCGGATTGTTCTTGATGCCGTTATCGCCCTCCCACTTCTGGGCGATGTTCCAGTCGCCATCGCGCAGCACACCTTCCACCAACAAACCTTTGGCAGCTTGCGGATTGCTTTTTAATTCGGGAGGGGCCATGAACGCATCTTCGCCGCGGCTGTATCCGGTCGCGCCAATCACCTTGGCCTGATACTCGTTGCCTAGTTTCTTCAGCTGGGGATTGATGGCTGCGAGAAATTGTCCGGAACCGTCGCCCATGATGATGACAAAGTTCGCGCCGTTGGAACACTGCGACGAACCGCTGGAAATTTCGCGGGCGCAGGCGATCAGGTCTTCTTGCATTTTGCCGGTGTCATCCTGACGAATGAGATTCAGATTGACTCCGTGCTTTTCCATTAGAGAGCCTTTGGAGGTGCTGGCGCCGCCATTGGCGTAGATCATGTTGATCTGCGCGTTCCATTCCCATATCTCACCACGGATAAGCGTGGCTGGCACGCTCGCTGAAGTCGAACTCGGAAGCGCCACGGGGTCCACGTTTTGCAGCATGGCCTCTTTCACATCGGGCAGAACGGCCTTTTCCGGGACCAACGCTTTCATTACGCCGGGAGTCGGAATCCATCCAAGTTCCGCGGCCTTACGCAGTCCGAACACGAAGCCCACAACGAGCAGAGCGATCAAAATGAGTTTTGGGCCAGTTTTTAAATGTGCCATGCCAGGTATTTCCTCCGCGTGTACGACAGTAGCTCAAGTGTTTTTTGAGCATCTCCTGGCGAAAGCGTGAAAATCAAAGCATCCGCTCAGGAGTTGAAGCTCACAGCTTTTGTTTGTACGGCTCGGCCTGAGGCCGTGCCCTTTCGAAGCTACTTTACTGGAACACGTCTACTTAAACATGTCTCCGTAGTCGCCCGCGCTCTTTGCCGCAGGGGCAGCGTCGTCGGTCTTTCCCACAGGCACCGGTACGGGTGCTGAAGTTGCTCCGGGCAGCAGGAATGCTGTATCGGAGGCACCCGAAGTGAGCAACTTTTGTTCGTAGGCGTCGAGTTTCTCCAGAGCTTCGGTCTCGACTGCGCCGTTTTCCAGATCGATGGTGTCCATGAAGTTCTGTGCCAGACGCTGGAAATCTTCCATCTCGCCAAGTTTGCGGCCCGCTTCCTCGGCAAGCTTTTCCATGGTCTGGTTGTACAACTCGTTCTCGTCACCGCTGCCTTTGATTACCGACAAAGCCGTGCGATAGGCGCGGTAGGCCGTATTGATCGTCTTGTACTCGATCTCGGCTTGCTTGACTTCGTTGTCGGTATCTTCAATGTAGAAATCGATGTGGACGGCCCATTTGCTGAGCAGGTCATAAATGTTCTGCAGTTTATTGAGCAGTTGCTGGTAACTCAAATTCGACTTCTGCAGCCGTCCAGCTTGATTCGCCTTCGCCTTCATCTGGAGCGCCATGCGGAGTTGTTCATTCTGGTCCGCACTGGTGCTAGCAATTTTCTTGGCATGGGCCGCCAGGCGCATGTTCTCGCTCGCCATGGCTGTGTTCTTGTCGATAACGTTCTTCAGATATTGAATCTGCCCGCTGACGTTGCTGATCTGCTGCGACATCACGTCGCGGCGTTTCCGCATCTGGGACAGGTGGTCCTTCAGGATGCCGATGGGATCGATGTTGATAATCATCCCGGTAATCCAGCGCATGAGCAAACGAAAGAGCAGGTGGGTGCGGCTGCTGAAAATCACGAACAAAATTGCCGCCAGAATCCCCGCCAGGTAAATCATGTGCAGCGTGTCGGCCAGCATGGAAACAATGAAGGGAACGATCTGGGCCCAGCCATAAACGGCCGCGGCGGCGGCGAGAGCGATGAAAATCATGCCGGTCTTGCCTTCCGGCCGCGCCCAGAAAGATTTCAGTTCATCGCCAAGATTGGTTGGAGTCGAAGGCGTTATGCTCATAATCCTCATCCCTGGAGAAGGCTGACGTACTTGGACTTCTCCTGATCGATCTCTAGGGCCCTTCTTTGGGCCGCGATTGAGAACTGCGATTCGGCCCGCTGAATCTTGCCCTGCGCTCCCACGAGTTCAGTGGTTACATCGGAGAGCCGTTGCTGCAGCTGCCCAATCTCCTTTTGTTTTTGCGAGATTGCGTCGGTGATCTCCTGCACCTTTTTCTGACGATCGTCAATTTCACGCTGCCGGGTCGCGTCCGCCGAGGCTTTGAACGATTCCTGCTCGTTGTGCAGAGCGACCTTGAGGCCGTCGAATGTGGCGAGAATTTTTTCCTGCGAAAGTCCTTCCTGCGCCTTGGCCTGGATCACCGCGGTTTTGAAGCGGGTGCGCTCGTCGAGCGAAGGGATCGCGGAGAGAGGATCGAGATATTTGTGAATGGTGACAGACACTTGCGTCGATGCGAAATTTGTCTTCGCCAGAATTCGCTGGTAGACGTGCTCGGTTTCCTCGCTCAGCGGCTGTGTCCCGATCAGTTGATAAGAGGAATTCAGCGTAGAGCCGGCTACGGGCGCGGCGAATGCGGGTGTTGCCTCGGCATGTGGCTGCGGATGTGCCTGTTCCGTGTGCGCCTGCGGCTTAGGGTCATCATCTTCAATGATGGCATGTTTTATGCCGTCGATGAACTTGCTCATAACAACACTCCCCTGACGATGGTTACGTACACTCCCGCGGGACTGTTCCCTAACTACACAGCTCCCATGCTTCTTTTGTCCGTATGTTACTGAAACTGATCATCTAGTAATAGCGTCGCGTGGGGATGGGTACCTGCTCTACCAACGGCAACCATTCCGCAGGTCTGGTCCCGCGACGGTTCACAGAGGATGCTATGTCGAAGGGCGAGTGATGTCAAACCCAGGACTGGCCGGGAATATTGCACTTCGCAAAGTAATTTTGCAAAAAAGAAGGCCGTGCCTACTGGCTCTGTTTCACGCTGTGCGGCCGGAGCGAGCGCGCAACCAAAGAGAGCCCGCCCACCAGCAGAATCAGCATCACCATCGTATTGAAAAGACTCGTAGGCTGAAAGTAAATGTGCATGTTGGCGAGGATGCCGGCAAAGATGAATAGGGCGCCGCCCACGGTCAGCAGCCATCCAATGGTGCTCTTGCCATTCCAGAAGAGAATCCCGACCCCGAACAACATGGGCACTAGTGTGATGCCGAAACTGCTGCCGCCCCAAAAACTCCAATAGGAACCGACCACGGCGACCTGATGAGTGATGAGGAAGCCGCCAACGCACGTCATGGCAAAACCGAGTAGGAACATTCCCAGCCCGCCGGTGGTTCCGCCGACATCGCCGATTGAATGGTTGTTGTCCATGCGCGGAAGCATAGCACGTTGCTTGGGAAAATGTGGCTGGATATTCAGCGATAAGCCGACGAGGGCAGGCCCGTGATGCGGATGCCGGCATGGCCTTTGTGGCGGATGTTCATGCCAATCAGCAAGGCGGTGATCTGCTCGATGATGCGGGCGTTTTCGAGCTTGCCTCCATCGATGGCTCTGACGCCGGCAATCTTTGACGCCAGTTCCTGGGTAAGTTGCGCGGCATCGGGGTCATCGCTGCACACGATGACATCGCAATCGAGCGGAGCGTCTCCATTCAGCAGTTCCGCAGAAACATTATGGAAGGCCGCGACCACGCTGACTCCTTTGGGAACCAGTTCAGCAGCTTGCTGCGCCGCGGAGCCCTGCCAGACACCGAGAGTGCGCGAGGCGCGTCCGCCGAGACTGGCTGCCAGAGGAACAGTGGCATCGATCAGGATGCTTCCCTCGGTCATGGCGGGCTTGAGTTGTTTGAGCAGCGCGGCTTGACCCTCGAACGGGATCGTCAGCATGAGAATGTCAGCGGCGGCGCAGGCCGCGCTGTTCTCCATGCCGGAAATGCCGGCGTCAGGTCCCACTCTTTGTTGAATCGTCGCGGCAGCTTGTTCTGCGCGTTTTGAGTCGCGAGAGCCGATGATGACTGTCTCCCCGGCACGGGCCCAGCGAAGGGCAAGTCCCATGCCAGCGGGGCCGGTGCCTCCAATGATCGCGATGGGGCGAGCGCCCGGGGTGCTGGAGTTCATGCGAACTCGGCCTCAGGCGCATTCTCTGTAGAAAATTCCTCTTCGTTCAACGGAAGCTTGATGCGAATGCGGGAGTAAACCGTGTTGCGCTCGGCGGGGATGCGCCCCATCTCGAGAATCAAAGATTGAAAATCTTCCGGACTGGTGTACTGGCCGGCGGTGGCGCCGGCTTCGCGCGAGATATTTTCTTCCATGAGCGTTCCGCCGTAATCGTTCGCTCCAGCATGCAGGCACAGTTGCGACAGGCGGCGGTTCAGCTTTACCCACGAAACTTGAATGTTATTGATGGAGCCGGCCAAAAGCAGGCGTGCCAGCGCATGCACCTTGAGATGCTCGGCCAGCGTGGGTCCGGTGCGCGCCAGTCCTTGATGGAAAAGCAGCGTGTTCTGGTGGACGAAGCCGAGGGGGACAAACTCGGTGAAGCCTCCGGTCTCTTTCTGGATGTCGCGCAAGAGGACCATCTGGCGGACCCAGTGGGCGGGAGTTTCGGTGTGCCCGTACATCAGCGTCGAAGTGGTGCGAATACCGCAGTTGTGTGCGGTGCGGATGACCTCGATCCACTGCGCTGTCGAGAGTTTGTTAGCGGAGAGGATGTGGCGTATCTCGTCGTCGAGAATTTCAGCGGCAGTGCCGGGCAGCGTGCCCAGGCCGTTGTCGCGCAGCATGGATAGATAGTCGGCGAGCGGCATGCCGGTGAGTTCGACGCCGTAAACAATTTCCATTGGGGAGAAGGCGTGGATGTGCATGCCGGGCACGGCGCTCTTCACGGCGCGGAGAATGTCGCGATAATGAAATTTCGAGAGATCGCGTGGAAGGCCGCCCTGTATGCAAACTTCGGTAGCGCCAAGTTGCCAGGCTTCGCGCGCCTTCTGGGCCATCTGCTCGAGAGTAAGAAAGTACGTGTCGGCCTCACGCGGGCCGCGACTGAAGGCGCAGAACTTGCATCCCACGAAACAGATATTTGTGAAATTGATATTGCGGTTGACCACGTAGGTCACGATGTTTCCGGTAAGTTCGGCGCGCAGAATGTTTGCGGCGGCGAGAAGGCCGAGAAGATCGTCACCTTCGCAGTCAGCTAGCCCATAGGACTCTTCGAGTGAAAGATCGGCGCCGTTCTGGGTTTCGAGGACTCTCTCAAGAGAGGAGCGAACGGCGGAAGTCAGGCGCGGAGCAATGTCGGACCAGGCGAGGGCGGGGAAGGCTTCCAATTCCGAAGGTGCAAGTTCGCGGGGCACAAACCCTCCGTAGAAACGTGGCTCGCTACGTCTCTGCTGGCGCCGTATCGAACGATCGCGAGAGAGACATGGCTAGCAACGTGTCTACAGTGTAGCCGAAGTTCTAACG
>QIAK01000158.1:15884-16465 GCA_003225515.1 Acidobacteriota bacterium
CGACCGCTTCAACGCTAGCCTGCAATTTGTAGCCGTGCGGGTCGCGTCGGCCTCGGTCGTCGCGGAGCGCTTTCATTCCGGCGATGCCGATGGCAAATTCGGTCAGGCCTTCGCGCCATGGGCGGCCGAAGCTGTCGGTGATGATCACGGGGATGGCGAGGCCCGTGCGCTTCTTGATTGCACGCCGCAGGTTGGCGGCGGAGCGGTCGGGATCTTCGGGAAGTAGCAAAGCGTGAGTGCCTCCGTCGACGTTGGAGACGTCTACGCCGCTGTTGGCGCAGAGAAAGCCGTGGTGAGTCTCGGTGATGAGCACGCCGTTCTTACGGCGGATGATGGAGCGGGATTCGCGGACGGCAAGTTCGATGACGCGTGGGTCGAGGGCGTATTGTTTTGCCCAGACGAAGGATTTCTTCGTGGGTTCGATGCTTGAGAGGTCGACCAGGCGGCCTTCTGCCTTGGAGATGATTTTGTGTTTGACGATGAGGATGTCGCCGGCTTGAAGGCGGGTGGATTCGAGGAGTTTGTCGGCGAGGGAATCGCCGGGGAGGATTTCGTTGGCGAGAGGGATCGGGATCAGACGG
>QIAK01000158.1:16571-17096 GCA_003225515.1 Acidobacteriota bacterium
TGTCGACCGTGCGGGACTTGCTCATACCGCAATTCTATCCATTCAGGCCAGTTGAGCTTCACCTCTCGCCGCTGCGCGGCTGAACCGTCGGCAGCGCCCTAGATCACCTTGGCCCTTCCGCTTTCTACATATTCCCGGGCCAGGTGCTGGGCACGGGTTTCGCCGGGGAGCGACAGGAGCATTTGCAGGTCTTCGGGGTTGTCGACATCGACAGCAATTCCGGGCAGGTTCAACACGACGCAGGGCTTGCCAGTGGCTTGCGCGGCGGCGTGGTGCGGCTTAAAGCTGTCATTGCCAAAGCGGAGCGGAAACAGATTTGCGGGGCGGCGGAAGGCGGCGTTGGTGCCGCGTCCGTCGGCGGCGGGAACGAGCAGGGTGCCTTCGACGGGCGCGCGCCTGACGATCTCTTCGAGTTCCCACGCTTGAATCAGGGGAATGTCGGCGGGGATTACCAGTGTGAAGCCGGCGCCGCGTTCGACACAGATTCGCGTGGCCATTTCAATGGCCCCGGTTTCTCCCGGATTT
>QIAK01000158.1:17109-17947 GCA_003225515.1 Acidobacteriota bacterium
TCGCGTTCGGGTCGCTGGTCACGACTGCGAGCTCTGCGGGGCGCGTCTTCCAATCATGCAGCGCGTTCAGTACATCGTGCAGCATGGCTCGTGCAAGTTCGGAACGTGAAGGTTGGTCGAGAACGGCGGCGAGACGCTGCTTCGCCGAAGAGGAATTCTTGACTGGAACGAGGATCACGGCTGCGGATCCAGACGTCGAACGGCGGCGCCATGCAAGCGAGGCTCGTGGACGGCACGCGGACCCGTCGCAACATGCGTGAGCACCTCTCGCGCCAACGCCGCTTTATCTTCCGCGTTCCGCATGATGGTTTGTGAGCACTGCACGCGCAAGCCGCTCTTGCGGAGCGGTTCGGCGGCGCGAGCATCCCGCGTGTCGCAGATCAACACATCAAGAAAATCTTCGTAGGCCTGAGCTATGCCCGCGATCGAACAAGGGAAACCCTGCGCGGTCATCAGAATTCCCGCCGGACCTGCGACGGGAGCATTGCCGACGATGGGACTGATGGCAGCAATCTTTCCGCGAGCGCGTTGCAGCGCTTCGCGAATGCCCGGTACCGCCAGAATCGGACCGATGCTGCTGATGGGATTGCTCGGCGCAATTAGAACCGCGTCCGCGGAAACAATCGCGTCAATGACGCCGGGAGCGGGTTCCGCGTCAGAAGCTCCCGCGAAACGCACCGAGTTCACTGGATCCTGATACCAGCGCTGCACGAAATATTCTTCGAAGCTCAACTCGCCTGCCGGTGTATCCACGCGGGTTTCAACGCGCGAGTCGCTCATGGGGAGAATGCGCGCCTTCACTCCCAGCTTGTCGGAAATGACCGCCGTGGCTTGCGAA
>QIAK01000601.1:0-6319 GCA_003225515.1 Acidobacteriota bacterium
AGCACATCGTCTACATCGTCAAAGAGAACCGCAGCTTCGATTCATACTTTGGGACCTATCCAGGTGCGGACGGAGCCACGTCGGCCACGATCAGCACTGGTAAGGTCATCCCGCTTGGCCATCTACCCGATCCAGCGAAGCACGACATGGGGCATGAGTGGACGGATAGTCACGACGATGTCGATGGCGGCCGCATGGACCGGTTCGACCTTGGCCTAACCTGCTCGGTGAATGGGGACATGCAGTGTATGGCACAGCTGTATCAATCGGACATTCCCAATTACTGGTCCTATGCGCAGCACTACGCATTATCCGATGCGACTTTCAGCAGCGTTTCGTCAGGCTCGTATCCGGCACATCTGGCAATGGTTTCAGGCGGCGCGCAGAGGGTTATTGACAACCCTCGCAGTTCGCAGCCGGCGCAATGGGGATGTGATGGAGTCGCGGGAACTAACGTTCCCTACATGACCACCAGTGAAACTGTGTCGAGCGAGTTTCCATGTTTCAGCGCCACCACGATCGCCGACCTGGCGGATACCGCGGGCGTGTCTTGGAAGGCTTACACCGTCATCAATGGAGGGAGCGGTTATATCTACAATCCCTTTCGCAGCTTCAGCACGATTTTTTACGGTCCTGATTGGACGACGAAGGTACTGGACCAGTCCCAGTTCATCCCCGATGCGCTTGCGGGAAATTTGCCGGCTATCAGCTTTGTAACACCTCCGAGCATTGATACCGATCATCCGCCCGACAGCGCCTGCGTGGGTGAGAACTGGACGGTCCAGATGATTAACGCCGTAATGCAAGGACCGGTGGAGCAATGGAAGAATACGGTAATCGTGCTGACCTGGGACGAGTTCGGAGGATTGTACGACCACGTTCCGCCGCCTTATCGGGATCAGGTCGGATTGGGCATCCGTGTTCCAACGCTCATCATCAGCCCATGGGTACTTCGAGGGGTGTATCACACGCAACTTGAGTTTGCGAGCGTGCTTCGGTTTAGGGAGGAGACGTTCGGCCTGCCCAACCTGGGGGGAGCAGACCGGTTCGCGAACGACATGCAGGATGCATTCAGCTACACGCAGACTCCATTACCGCCATTAGTGTTGTCGCAGCGAACCTGTCCGGTATCAAAGGATGCTCCGGTTTACGATCCCGATGATCTCGAGGATTAGTTGCGAAGGATCGCAAGCAGCGTCGAAGGCCGCAGTCTCGTTGCTGATCGGAAGTGCAGGAGGTCTCGTGAAATATTTGCCGGCTTCGCTGGCTGTGTCTCCGCCTCAGGTCGTACTCTCCAAAGGCCAGAAAATGCAGCTGCGCGCGTATAAATATCTTTCGACCGGAACTGCAAAGGACGTGACGAACAGTTCGACATGGACCAGCGTAGAACCGACGATAGCGACGGTGACAAGGACCGGGGTGGTAACGATGAAAGCTACCGGGTCCGCTCTCATAGTTGCCACATACAACGGGCAGCCTGGCTATGGCACGGTGTGGAACAAGTTCACGCCCTTCATCAGCGTTCCGCCCGGGAACGCGTCCTTCGGCAAAATAGAACACGTGGTTTTCATCGTCAAAGAAAATCGCAGCTTCGATCAATACTTTGGAACCTATCCAGGAGCGAATGGTGCGACGACAGCGACGCTCTCCACCGGACAGGTCATCCCGCTAGGGCACACTCCCGATAAAGGGCAACATGATATAGCGCACGACTGGACCAGCAGTCACGGAAACGTTGATGGCGGCCGCATGGACCGATTCGATCTGGAAAATATGTGTTCGGTCGGAGGAGATAACCTGTGCCTGAGCCAGATGCAACAATCCGACATTCCCAACTACTGGTCGTATGCGCAGCATTATGCCTTGTCAGACGCGACGTTCAGCAGCATCGAATCGGGGTCTTATCCCGCGCATCTGCTACTGGTCTCCGGCACCAATCAGACGACGATCGACAATCCGCGTAGTGCGCTCTCGGGACAATGGGGATGCGACGCCGTTGCCGGCACCAATGTTCCGGCGATGGATACCAACTACGTTGTGTCCGCGGTATTTCCGTGTTTCAGCGCGACAACGCTAGGGGATCTGGCGGATTCGGCCGGGGTGTCGTGGAAGGCTTATACCTCTTTGAGTTCGGACAGTGGATACATCTATAACCCGTATCGGAGCTTCAGTAACATTTTTAACAGCATCGATTGGACTACGAAGGTGGTCAGTGAATCGAATTGGCGGGAAACCTGCCGGCTCTGAGTTGGGTGACTCCGCCGGCCGCCGATACCGATCATCCGCCCGACAGCGCCTGCGCGGGAGAAAACTGGACCGTACAGCAGATCAATGCTGTGATGCAGGGCCCGCAATCACAATGGAACACCACCGTAATTTTTCTGACGTGGGATGACTTTGGAGGATTCTATGATCACGCGGCACCGCCTTTTCGTGATCAGTACGGGCTGGGGATTCGAGTGCCGATGATCGTCATCGGCCCGTGGGCAATTCAGGGCGTGTATCACACCGAAGTTGAATTCGCGAGCGTACTGCGGTTTATGGAGGAGACGTTTGCATTGCCAAATCTTGGGGGAGCGGACACCGTCGCCAATGATTTCCAGGATGCATTTAACTATTCGCAGACGCCGCTGCCGCAGTTAGTGCTATCACAGCGAACTTGCCCAAAGGCATCTCCGGATGACCCGGTGTTTGATCCGGATGACCTGGACGACTAGGAAGTTCGGGGATTGCCGAGTTGTCAGGAGAATTGGTAGACCTGGTCGGGATCGACCGACGACCTCTTCCATGTCATTTCTCATCTTCGACTGTGGCCGAGCGACACAGGAAAAGCGCGAGTGAGAATAAGGGGCAGTGTACATGCGGGTCCGACGCATGGTCGCTGCCCCTTGAGTGTACCCGCGTGAAGCGCCGGCTATTTGCTGTGGCGGGTCGGAATTACCGAGCACGTTCTCGGCTCTCGCTCGATTGCCTTCGGCCAGCGACGAGTCACTGCGTCAGCAGAAATCCGTGGGATACATTGCTGGAGTCCACCACCGTGCCCGCGATAGCTCCAGCATTGTTGATCGCACTAGGATAGGTTCCCTGGAATTGACCAGTGCCCGCTCCCGGAGCGTCGAACGTGCCTATCGAGCCATTAGGGAAGCGCTGGAAGCCGTGAGCTCCGAGGTTGAACTCGGGATCGGTGGCCCAGTCACCAGCCACAGCTCCGCTATCGTTGATGCCACGCACGTACAGCGGAACTGAGCCCGGGACCGTAAAGTAATCGAGGACGCCATCTGCCGAGCGTAGGAAACCGTCGGTCGATCCACTTCCACCCGGAAGACTAAATGCTCCCGCTGCGGTCCCGCTCTTATTCAGGTACACACCGGCGACTTGGACGTTTGCCAGGAACACAGTAAAAGTTCCGTCAGGAGCACGGAGGAATGCCGCATAATAACCGCTCGGAGCGCCGTACTCGCCCGTGACAGTCTCATTGACGATGCCAGTAGTCACGCAGTCAAACCCGCGGGGCCCCGTGAAGAGGGTGATTGTGCCGTCTGACGTGCGTACATAGCATTCGAAAAAATCGTAGGTGGTGAGAATGGTACCGGCAACATTGCCGAGGTTGTCGATGAATGCGAAACCTTCCAGAAACTGGGTGTTGGATGGTACAAATGAGGTGAATTTGCCGTCTGCAGTCCGCAGGAAAACCTGGTCATGGCCGCCGCGGCCGGAATATGAGCCTACAATGGTGCCCGAATCGTTGATCCCATAAACGCTGGTGTATTGCGCGCCGGGATATATCACCTTGGTCATATTGCCATTTGTTTGACGAAGAAATCCGTAAGTCTTATTGCTCGAGGTGATCACGGTTCCTACGATCGTTCCCGTGGAGTTCATACCATATGCGCCTGTGCTTCGTGTGCCAACTCCTGGACCATCGAAGCTAATAATCGAGGAAGACTGGCCTGCGGACACGGCCGGAGCGAGCGCCAGAAAACCTGACACGATTGCGACGATTGCAAGCCGGACAACTTCACTGCTGCGCAGAGATGAGTTGAGTAACATACGGGCTGTTCCTTTGGGGCGTGGGGTCTGCCTGGTCGAGGGAGGAAGACTAACAAGTGGGGGAAAATTATCTCACACACCAACCGAGGAGTCTATGAGACAGCTCGCCCGGTCTAAGTTGTTGAGAGAGTTGGTGGACCTGGTCGGGATCGAACCGACGACCTCTTCCATGCCATGGAAGCGCGCTCCCAGCTGCGCCACAGGCCCACTATTTGGGGGACACTACGACACGTCCGTTGCGGACGGCCTTAAGTATTCTCGCTGACCTTGCTGAGATAGTCAACGCGCGCGTGGTGGCGCATTTTGACGATTGAAAAGCAAAGCCGCCAACCACAAAGAGCGAGAAGGATCACGAAGGAGTTCGTTTGGGCCGGTTTCCTTCGTGTGACTTCGTGTCGTTCGTGGTTAAATATCCTCAAACTGCATTCGGCGAATTCTTCCATTTCTTTCCACAGGCTACTTCTGTCATAATTACTCGTGCACCCACCTGCACAATTTCACAGACAATCTAGAAGCGAGGAAGAGATGCCAGCGAAGTACATCTTTGTTACGGGCGGAGTTGTGTCTTCACTCGGCAAGGGATTGGCCGCGGCGTCCATCGGCTGCCTGCTGAGGGACGAAAGTCAACATCATGAAGTTCGATCCCTATCTGAACGTCGATCCGGGGACGATGTCGCCTTTTCAGCACGGCGAAGTCTTCGTAACTGACGACGGAGCGGAGACGGATCTGGACCTGGGGCACTACGAGCGGTTCACGCACGCCAAACTTTCTCGCGACAATAATTGGACAACGGGGCGTCTCTACGAGCAGATCATCGCCAAGGAGCGGCGCGGAGATTATCTGGGCAAGACGGTGCAGGTGATTCCGCACGTCACGAATGAGATTAAAGCTGCGATGAAGAAGGTCGCGCAGGATGTCGACGTCGCGATCGTCGAGGTTGGCGGTACGGTCGGCGATATCGAATCGCTGCCGTTTATGGAAGCGATCCGACAGATGCGGCAGGAACTGGGGCGCGAGCACACCTTATTTGTGCATGTCACACTGGTGCCGTTTATTGCGGCGGCGCAGGAACTCAAAACCAAGCCCACGCAACACTCGGTAAAAGAGCTGCTCAGCATTGGAATTCAGCCGGATATCCTGCTCTGCCGCACCGATCGCTTCCTCGCGAAAGATATCAAGTCCAAAATTGCGCTGTTCTGCAATGTCGCGGATGAGGCTGTCATCACTGCGAAGGACGTGGCATCGGTCTACGAAGTGCCGCTGGTGTTCGCCAATGAAGGCGTCGACACGCTGGTGCTCAAATGTCTGCACATGGAAGCGAAAGACCGTGATTTATCGAAGTGGGAGGACATTGTCCACCGCGTCTACAATCCGAAGGACACGGTGACGATCGGAATCGTGGGCAAGTATGTTGAATATGAAGACTCGTACAAATCGCTGAAGGAGGCGCTTGTCCACGGAGCGCTGGCGCACAACCTGAAGCTGCAGATCAACTGGATTGAGGCTGAAGGCCTGGAAACTGCCGAAGGCGATAAGAGTTATGAGGCGCAGCTTGAGGGCTATGACGGAATTCTGGTGCCCGGCGGATTTGGCAAGCGCGGAATTGAAGGAATGCTGCTGGCGATTCGGTACGCGCGCGAGAAAAAAGTTCCCTATTTTGGCATTTGTTTAGGCATGCAGACGGCTTGCATTGAGTTTGCGCGCAACGTGGTCGGACTCGCGGAAGCGAATTCGAGCGAATTCGATCCGGCGACGCCGCATCGCGTGATCTATAAACTTCGCGAATTGCGCGGGGTGGAGGAACTGGGCGGCACCATGAGGTTGGGGGCGTGGCCGTGCAAGATCGAGCCCAACACGCTGGCGCACAAGATTTATGGGAAGTCCGAAATCAGCGAGCGGCACCGGCACCGCTATGAATTCAATCGCGAGTACGAGGAGCCGATGACGGCCGCAGGCATGCGCATCTCGGGGTCGACGCCCGACGGGACTTATGTAGAGATGGTGGAACTGCCCGATCATCCGCATTTTATTGGGTGCCAGTTCCATCCTGAGTTCAAGTCGAAGCCGCTCGAGCCGCATCCGCTGTTCAGGACATTTGTGGGCGCGGCGTATGAGTATGGGGTGAAGCGTCGCGCGGAAAAAGAAACGACAGCGGTGGAGATGTTCCATCGGCCAGGGAAAGTGCGAGTCTAAGGCAACAGCGCCACGGATTTCACGGATTCGCACGGAACAAGAAATCAAGAAAAGATCAGTGAATAGCCGTGGCTG
>QIAK01000601.1:6470-7065 GCA_003225515.1 Acidobacteriota bacterium
TTACGATAAGGCGAATCGCACTTCGATGCGCAGCTATCGCGGCCCGGGAATCAAGGAAGGCTTGCGCATCTTGAAGAAGATTAAGAACGAGTTGCAGCTGCCTGTGCTGACCGACGTGCATGAGACGGCCGACGTTGGCAAAGTCGCCGAAGTTGCCGATGTGCTGCAAATCCCCGCTTTTCTCAGCCGGCAGACTGATCTTGTTGTGGCCGCCGCGCTGAGCGGCCGCGCAGTGAATATTAAAAAAGGGCAATTCGTAGCCCCTAACGACATGCGGCACGCCGTTGAGAAGTGCCGCGATGCCGGGAACACCCAGGTGTTTCTCACCGAGCGCGGCGCCAGCTTCGGATATAACAATCTGGTGGTCGATATGCGATCGCTCGCGATTATGCGGAAGTTTGCGCCAGTGGTTTTCGACGCGACGCATTCGGTGCAGTTGCCCTCGTCGCAGTCCGATGGAAATGGTCCGGCGGTGAGCGGAGGACAGCCGGAGTTCATTCCAGTTCTATCGCGGGCGGCCGTGGCCGCCGGAGTGGACGGAGTGTTCATGGAAGTTCACGATAACCCGAAAGAAGCGAAGTCGGATGGAGCCAAT
>QIAK01000159.1 GCA_003225515.1 Acidobacteriota bacterium
CTACGTCATCATCCAGGACGCCGACCTCGAATATGATCCCTCCGACTATTCCACGTTGCTCCGCCCACTCCTTGAGGGCAAAGCCGACGTCGTCTACGGATCGCGCTTCCAAGGTTCCGGCCCGCATCGTGTCCTGTATTTCTGGCACTCGGTCGCCAACCGCATTCTAACCACCATCTCGAACGCTCTCACCAACATCAACCTGACCGACATGGAAACCTGCTACAAGATCTTCCGCCGCGAAATTCTGCAATCCATTCCGATCGAAGAAGACCGGTTCGGTTTTGAACCTGAAATCACGGTGAAAATTGCCAAGCGCCACCTCCGCGTCTACGAAGTCGGCATCACTTATTGGGGACGTACGTACGAAGAAGGAAAGAAAATCAACTGGAAAGATGGCGTCTGGGCCCTGTGGTGCCTATTAAAGTACAGCCTAAGCAGCACCAAAATGTAGGACGGACACTCCTGTTCGTCACCTTTGACCTTGGGGTTGGGTTCGAGAGCGTTTCCTGGGGGCCAGCGCAGTGTGCGCAATACAATCAACGTCCGATAACAGGTATTCTGTAAAGTCCAAGGAATGACGCCTGCGACTAGCAAACCGGACCACCGCCTACATCTTGTACTTCCCTAGATCGTCGTCGTTCAATCCCTCGAGGTATTTCCGCAATTCGTCGCTGGTTACGCGGTCTGACATATTGGCGGCAAGCTTTGAAGTCTTCAACACCAATTCCTCGACAAAGATCGGACAATCCACCCGCAGCGCCAGCGCCAGCGCATCTGAAGGCCGCGAGTCGATGCTGATCACCTCGCCGCCACGTTCCAGCCAGATCACGGCATAAAACGTGTCTTCGCGCAGTTCGGTAACGACGACTTTGTGGACCTGCGTCTCCAGCCCGGTCAGCACATTTTTGATCAGGTCATGCGTCATCGGGCGCGGCGTGCTGACTTTCTCCATCTCCAGCGCAATCGCATTGGCCTCATACACCCCGACCCATATGGGCAACACCGTGTCCCCACCCACATCTTTCAACAGCACAATCGGCATGTTCGATACCGGATCCATTAAAAGTCCGCGGACGGTCATTTCTACTTCCATGGGGACCTCCTGCTAATTCCATTTTTATAACACCAGCTCGCCCAGGAGCGAGTTGGGAAAACTTCCAGTCACGAGGACTGGAGCGTAGGTTCCTGCTGAGAGATTTGCGCTGTGCGATGAGGTGAAATTCAGGGTTTTGTTGTGAGTGGTGCGGCCCATCCATTGAACCCGGGCCTCGTTGCGTCCTTCAACCATTACTTCACAATACGTCCCTATGTACCTCTTGTATCTAGCGACCTGGATCTCACGCTGCCTGGCCATTAACGCTTCAAGACGACGCGCCTTCTCTTGATCTGAGATTGCGTCATCGAGTTTCAGAGATGGTGTGTTCGGCCTCGGCGAATACTTGAAGGCGAAGACTGCATCGTAGCCGACCTCGTCCAGCAGGCTGAGGGTCTCGGCGAAGTCGGATTCTGTTTCTCCCGGGAAGCCGACGATCATGTCGGTGGTGATGCTAATAGCGCGTTTCGCGGCTTTGATCCACGCAATCCGCTCCAAATATTGCTCGCGGTTGTAGAGGCGTTGCATGGCGTCGAGCACGCGTGTCGATCCACTTTGCACCGGAAGGTGAACGTGATCGCAGAGCGTGGGGACAGCGTCGATTGCGTCGACAATGTCGCGTCCGAAGTCGCGGGGATGCGAGGTGGTAAACCGCACCCGCCGGATCCCAGGAACTTCCCCGACCGCAGCCAGCAATTCCGCAAATGTCCTCTTCTTCGAAATATCCGCCGTCGGATCTTTGTATGAATTCACGTTCTGGCCGAGCAGTTGAATTTCCGTGTAGCCCAGATCGGCCATCTGGCGCGCTTCGGCGAGCACCGAGTCCGAAGTGCGGCTGCGCTCTTTGCCGCGGGTGTAGGGCACCACGCAATAAGCGCAGAACTTGTCGCAGCCCTCGATAATAGTGATATATCCGCGATGGGGATTGGTGCGGGCAGTGAATTCGGTCTCGAAGCATTCGTTAGTCTCGCGATCGTCGAGTCCCGTAATACGAACCAGGCTTTCGGCTACCGGCTTCTGGCCGCTGGACTTCACGGCCGGCTTCCCCGCCGACACTCTCACGGAGGCGTCATCCCGAAGACCCGCGTTTTCACCAGCGGGTCGAGGGATCTCCCGCGTCACCACCACCGAAGAGGCTGCCCCACCCTTCGCGGTTTTCGAAGGGTGGGAATCGATGCTGCCGATAGCGAATGGTTCGATCGATGATTCGAGCGATGACGCGAGCGGCGATTCGAGCGCAGTGTTCCGCAGTTCCGCTTCTTCCAACTGCCGCAGCATCTCCGGCAACCTCCGGTACGACGCCGATCCCGCCACCAGAGACACATAAGGCGCGCGCTCAAAAATCTTTTCGCCTTCCTGCTGCGCCACGCAGCCGAGCACGCCAAACGTCTTGCCTTGCTTTTTGTATTTCTTGTAATCGGACAGCCGATTGAACACCTTCTGCTCAGCCTTATCGCGGATGGAGCACGTGTTGTACAGCACCAGATCGGCCTCCTCGACAGTCTCGACCTGGCGATAGCCTTCCTGCAGCAGCGTCCCCACGACTTTCTCGGAGTCGTGGACATTCATCTGGCAGCCAAAGGTTTCGAGGTAAAACGTCTTTGAGGACATATAGGGAAAGTATAGCGGGGAGAGCTTCTAGCTGCTAGCTGCTAGCTTCTAGCCAGATCAACAACTCTCCCGAACGCTAGGCGGCCGCAAAACGTGCAAAAAGCTGAATCACCTCGGCAAAGGGATTGGCGGGTACGATCTCTGCCGTCCGGAGGTACGCCGTTTTGAGCCTGCCTACGGTGATCTTTTCCCGGGAATTGCGACCTTAGTATTGCCAAGTGACACCCGGATACAAACTCGGTACCCGGTAGGCCCGGTAGGCGAACATCGGCACGGGGATGTCCATTTTCCAAATCAGCTCCGGTGTCGAGGTTTGGGTTACTTCCTGCACCTCGGATGCTACGTCAGGAGCGGGCGCGACAAAAGGCGCATTCAGATCGAACTCTACATTTCCATTTTCGAGTTGCACCAGACTGCCACCCCACACCGAGAGGTTTCCAGGTAGATATTCCCACGACAGATCCGCCACCATCGAACTCTCATCGACCTTAAAAATAGTGGCTCTCGAAAAGCAGTTCGTGCTGACCTGGATAGTGCACAGCGCGCCGCTGTTAGTGAGCACGCGATAGTCTCCATTGTCCCAGACACCCAATGTGGTGTTGGAGCCGCTTTGCTCAATCACAGTAGGAAAATGCTGAAAAGAAAACCAAAGACTGGGATCGTCCGTGGGGACACCGGCCTGTGTCAAAGCAAAGTCTCCCTGATAGCCCAGCCGCCACAAAACGTTACCCGTTCCGGCTCCATTGTTGTAATCGAGTTTCAAGATCCAGGACTGGTGGCGCATGGAGATGAGAATATTGCCGTCGCTTGGGGAATAAACCAGCGCGTTGCTGTGGGTCCAGTCGAGCACATTGTTGGTTAAGAATGGGGCAAGGTGGCGATTCACATCAAGGGAATCGAAACTGTTCCAGGCCCAAACCGGATTCCAGTTCTGATCCAGATCGATCACCGCATCTCCCTGAAGGGTAATGGTCCCGGTATAGCCGGGTAGGTTGGTAAAGTCTTTAAAGCAATTTACCAGCAGAATCAAATGCCCATTGTCGAGCGGCAGCAAGTCGTGGTGAAAACCCGCCGGCTCAAAATCGAATCCGGCGGTTTGCGCCTTCTGCTTCAAGCCATCGATCGACAGGTCCCGGACAGTGCCTCCGGCCAAGTCCACTTCCCGCAAGATTGAGCCAGACGACTGTTGGGGATTCGTGAGGCTCAGAATGAAATGACCATTGGGAAGTTGTTTGACCGTGAACGGATAAAAACCGGGATCGACGTTGTAAAACCAGATCGGGTTCGCATCGCGATCGGTAAAGTACAGCTGCATCAGGTTGGCCGTAGGCCCAATCGTATCGATCAGCTCTATCCCTGGCCCCTCGGAATTGTGTTGCGGCGGGTCGGGGCGCGTGACCTTAAGCGCGGGAAACGCCGGTGCAGAAGGTAGCGCGCCGGTGGTGAAGGTTGTATCGTCGGTCGTGAGAGTGTCCGCGGAGCATTGCGCCTGAGCGCGCATGTGATAGGTGGTTCCGGCTCGCATGCCAGCCACCAGGATAGCCGTCCTCTTATAGGCGCCCGCCAGCGGGAACCACGAAGTGCTTCTGCCGTAAGTCGTATCGGGACCGAACTCGACCATCGCCTGTCCCTTACATCCAGCGGCGACCGTGTATTGAGCGACTAGAGGATTGCTCGTGCTGGCGACCGTGCCTTTGAGCTGTGGAACGCTAAGTTCTGCTCCGCATCCCGCCAGTAGAGTGCAGAGGCCGGAGAGAAACAGCAAACTCATGTTCTTACACATCCGCCCTTCTTTACCGCTGTCGCCTCTATGCGTTTGAAGCGACAAGCGACCGCAAAGGCACCTGGGCATCGGGATCCCTTTCTGCACGATTCACGTTTAGGATGAAATCTCTTGTATTCAAAAAACAGACAGAATTTTAATCCATTGCAGGGGCCAGGCAATGTGCCAAAAAATGACCGGGGAGCATTGTTGCAATTCTTTGCGACTTTGCAGGTTCTCTTCGCGTTCTCTGCGGTGAAGATTCTTTGTTGTTGTTTCTGTTGGCTTCGTTGCCAAAAATCATAAAACTTTGCCGGGATCCATCAAAATCGCTCTCGTGCTCCACCGGAACTCAATTGGCAAGGAATCCAGCGCCCCGAGGACTCCCGGATAGCTTGCCTTCGGAAAACCCATCTACTGCTACGACGCGCAAATACCTTTGCCCGATTTGTGGTTCGGGGAGAAGCTGAGTTTACGACGCTATCAGCGCTCTGTATCTTTTTCCGTCAAATGAAGCATTTGTCCCCTACGAGTTGCGGGAGTAGCAATCAACGGCTAGTACGATTTTCGGAGTTTTTCCAGATGTTCTGGCTGTAGGCGTTCTCTGGTTTCGTTTTGCCCACTCGCGCTCAGTAATACAATGGCTCGCATCAAAGGGTAATTGCAGTGAAGAACAGCCTCTCTGATTTCGCATTCGGCCGAGTGCGGTCCGGGTCGATT
>QIAK01000603.1:0-1729 GCA_003225515.1 Acidobacteriota bacterium
AATAGCGTGGTGGAGAAGACCCAAACTGTCGAGCCTCCCATGTGAGCGAGCATGGCACATAACGCTGCCATCCAAACACTGCGGCTGGCGCCGAGCACTCCGTATCCGCACGCAATCGTGAGATAGCCAAACAGTATGCCGAGGCGCAGACGGTTATCGCTCTGGCCTGCCCAGCGAGCCGCCACCAGCGGACCGGCCAGTGCTCCCAGACCTCGTCCGCCCAGCAGAATGCTCATGCCGAGCATCGCACCGCCGGCAGCATCAATGCCGCGTCCATGCACTGCGAACTCGCGTGCGCCCATCACGGTGAAAATGACCCAGCTTGGTCCCACCATCAACTCGCCGGCCTTGGCGAAAACTGCCGGTATCAGTGTTGGACGGCTGCGAATGTAACGAATGCCTTCGAGCACAGGAGAGAAGTCAACAAAATCCTTGGGGCGAAGCGGTGCAGAAGATTCCGCATGAGGTTCGTAAAAACGCATGCCGCTGATCAGAAATGCTGAAGTGAGAAACGAAAGTGCATTGAGGATGAAAACCGTATCGCGCCCGAAAAACGCGGCAACGACTCCACCCACAGAAGCTCCAATCAGCAGGTTCACCGACCAGGTCGCCGATGAAAGAGTGTTCGCGACCAGAACCTCACTCTCGGCTGCGATGTTCGGAATCACCGCGCTTCTGGCCGGCTCGAAAAACGCCGCCATTGTCGTCTCCGCCAAAAGCAGCGGATAGATCAGCCACACCATCGAGCGCGAACGCACCAGCAACATGGCCAGCACCACGATGAAGCGGATCAGATCGGCGGCGATCATTACATGCTTACGCTTCAGTCGATCGTTCACCATTCCGGCCGTCGGTCCGACGAGTGTCTGGGGCAGGACTTGCAGAACCAGGGCCAATGCCACCGAGCCGGCGTGCCCGGTCAACTGTAAAAGGAGGGTATAAATCGACAGCGTATAAAACCAGTCGCCAACCTCACTGACGATTTGTGCCATCCAAAGACGCCGGAAATTAGAATTCCCTCGGAGCAAGCGGATGTAGGAGCCGAGCGAAATGGAAGGCAATATGCGCTCTGGTTGCGGATCCATGCGGGTTACTAGTGTAACCAAGTGTGATCACAATCACTGCGCAACGTGAAGGAATATGCCCGAAGGAACGCGAGTTTTCGCCAGCGCTGCCCAACAAGTGAAATTGTTTTCACTGTCGTGAATGGGGTAACGAAACATGACAACCAAGCCAACCAGCAAGTAGTTTTCTTAACATCAACATACGCGGGCATCTCTCATATTGTTAAGTAATGACAGGTGGCACGCGCCGTGCAATACAGGGTGGGAGGAGTACCCTTAAAAATGCGTCTAACTTCGAGACTTCTGACAATTTCTTTACCTTTGCTGTTGATCCTTTCAGGCGCGGCTCTGGCCGATACTTGCAATGATTTCGCGTCTTACACGTGCTCAAAGTCTACCCCCAACATTGTGCATGTAGGCGGTGGGGTTTCCAGCGGCCAATCCGTGGGAATTCTGCTGAACAGCAACACCTTTAACGTAACCACATCGAACGGCAAAGGCATTGGCGACACGGTCGTCATCCTTGGCGCTTTCCTCAATGGCGCTCCCACGGGCAGCCTCAATGGCGTTGCTTTCACCAGCGACTCGAATGCCTTTGAAGGCGCTTCCACGGGCGCGATTATCAGCACTGAGCAGGGATTGGGCTTTTGCTCGACGACCTGCAA
>QIAK01000603.1:1757-4507 GCA_003225515.1 Acidobacteriota bacterium
AGTTCCGCAGGGCACGGTGTTCTACGCTGAACTGGTGAATAGCGACGGCAAAATCGTCTACATCACACCGAACTCCGAAGCTGGCATCCTGGGCCACGGCGGCAGCACAGTTCCCGAACCGGGTACGCTGACGTTAATGGGCACCGGTCTTCTTGGTCTTGCGACCCAGATCCGGCGCAAACTGCTGCGCAGCTAAGCTTAGTAAACTGCTTTTCAAGACCTCGGGCGAACCTGCCCGAGGTTTTGTTTTGTTCGCTTGCCGATGGTTTGGGATTAGAAGAGTTCTATTCCTCAGCCGTGGAGTTGGGGTCGCCCGGTCTGGTCGATGGCTTGTTCTTCAAATCTTCCGCAATCTGCTTTCCATGGAAGCGGCCGTTTTCGATGAAGATCTCATTGGTCCGTGATCCGGCCACGATTACTCCCGCGACGTAGATTCCAGGGACATTGCTCTCCAGCGAGACCGGATCGCACACCGGTCGGCATTGCTCCTCCGACAGTTCGATGCCCATGCTGCGCAGAAAATCATAGTCGGGATGATATCCAATCAACGCAAGCACGAAATCATTCTTCAGGCGGACAGGGCCGCGTGGCGTGTTCAGCACTACATGGTCAATGGCAATTTCCTGCACGCTGCTGTTGAAGTAGGCTTCGATCTCTCCAGCTTTAATGCGATTTTCCAAATCAGGCTTGATCCAGTACTTCACGTGATGGTGTAGCTGCGCCTCGCGATGCACCAGGGTGACGCGGGCGCCATGCCGCCATAGATCGAGGGCCGCGATCGCCGCTGAATTCTTGCCGCCGATCACGAGCACCTCGGTATCGTAGTAAGGATGCGGCTCGCCATAGTAATGCGACACCTTGGGTAGATCCTCACCTGGTATGCCAAGTTGGTTCGCCAGATCGTAGTACCCTGTCGAAACAATAACCTTTCGGGTTCGGTAATCATGAGGACGCCCGGCACGATCCGTGGCCGTGATGCTGAAGTTCCCGTCTTCGCCCATCACCGTCTTCACCCATTCATACTGGCGGAGATCGAGGCGATAGTGCTGGGTGACTTTGCGGTAATACTCGAGCGCCTCTTCGCGGTTCGGCTTCTGCTGGGCGGTCGTGAACGGAATATCTCCGATCTCGAGCAACTCCGGCGTGGTGAAGAACACCATGTTCGCCGGATAGTGGAAGAGCGAATTTACCAGGCATCCTTTGTCCAGGATGATGACCTTGAGGCCAATCTTCTGCGCTTCTATGGCGCAGGCGAGCCCCGTTGGCCCCGCTCCGATTACGAGCACATCGCAACGCATTTCAGGGCGAGGTTTGGCCTTGGCCTTAGACTTGGTTTCGACTGCTTCGGCTGTGAGAAAGTGAGGCATGGGGATTACTACGGAGTCACTCGAGGCGACGAGGGTTCGAGCGGAACTCGGAAACCGAGATTCTAGCATGCGAAGCACGAGGGAAACTCAAAAACACCTTTACTGTGCCTGGAGAAATGAAGCTGGACGAATGGGGATGGACACCCTATTGTCAAGTGACAATTTACACTTTACGGTGTACGCTAATGATCAGGAGCTTTAGGCATCGCGGCCTCAAACGGTTTTATGAACGCGACGACCGTAGCGGAATCCGCCCTGACTTAGTGGGTACCGTCGATCTGCCCGGATACCGACTTCATCCACTCAAAGGCAACCTAAAAGGGTTTTGGTCTGTCACGGTCCGCGCGAACTGGTGCAAATTTTCCGCTTCGAGGTAGGGATGCGTTAGACGTCGAACTCACCGATGATCACTAGGCAACAAAAGGAATAAAACATGCCAATGAAAAAGCCCGCACATCCTGGACGTATTGTTAGGAGCGCATGCCTTGTGCCTTTGGGCTTATCGGTTGCCGATGTCGCCAAGGTCCTGGGCGTCACGCGGCAAACCCTCAACAATGTCATCAA
Source organism: Acidobacteriota bacterium (assembly GCA_003225515.1). GTDB lineage: Bacteria > Acidobacteriota > Terriglobia > Terriglobales > Acidobacteriaceae > Sulfotelmatobacter. Next base: position 3,689 of record QIAK01000603.1, read on the forward strand.
TGGCAAGTCGGGGATCAGCCCGCAGATGGCGATCCGGCTCTCCAAGGCATTCGGCAGCACTCCGGAAACGTGGTTACGGATGCAACTCGCCTACGATCTGGCACAGGCCCGAAAAGACGAGAGCAAGATCAAGGTCCGCCGTCAGCATGGGATCCAGGAGCTACACGCGCGGTGATGAAGATGTGCGGCATTGTTACTGTGAATTGTTTCGGCGCTCGGGCTTCGGGCAGTAGACCGCTTCAGCCTTAACTCTCGCCCTTGTGTTCAATCGTATCAAGCTGCAGGCGATATTTCGCTCGGGTAGTGGCTCAATTGTGTTTTCTCAAGAACTCTTCGGCATTACCCTGCGGTTAGAGTCACTTGCTCGGAAAATCAAAACATATTAAACGCAGAGAAGGCAGAGAAAATCCGCGGAGTTCGCAGAGAAAACCAAAACGAGCCACCTACCGCGCTCGCATTTGGCAAAGGCGCTCTTCTGCCGCCGTATAATAACCAGTTCCTCACGAGGGCGAAGACCGAGGGCGATCCCGGGTTTGTCCGAGGCGTTTGGTCGAGGCACAGGAGATCTCATCTTGTCCACGCTTAGCGAGCCATCTATGCAATCTCCAATAAAGACTCGTACTGAATCCGACAGCATGGGAAAGATCGACGTCCCGGCGAACGTTTATTGGGGCGCGCAGACACAGCGTTCGCTGCTGCACTTCAACATTGGGCGCGACACCATGCCGCCGGAACTGATCCGCGCCTTCGGCACGCTCAAGAAAGCCTGCGCCCTAGTGAATCAGGACCTGGGCAAACTTCCTGCCGACAAAGCCACGC
>QIAK01000160.1 GCA_003225515.1 Acidobacteriota bacterium
CAAATCGCTGAAGGTGGGCGTGGAAATGATCCCGCTGATTTTTTCCAAGACGCTGAATGTTACCGAGTTAACGTTGAAGCAGCCAGAAATCGGTCTGGTGAAATCGGAGAATGGAGAAAAGTGGAATTTCTCCAGCCTCGGCGGAAATAACGCGTCTGCGCAGAAACCTGCTGCTTCAGCTTCTTCCGGCGGTAATCCGAATTTATCGGTTGCCAAGCTGAACATCGACGACGGGCGTCTGAGCGTCTCCAGCGCAGGATCGAACGAGAAGCCCCATGTTTACGATAAGGTAGATATCCAAGTGACAAACTTTTCGTTCACTTCATCGTTTCCCTTCAAAATGTCGGCACGACTTCCGGCCAATGGGACACTAAAGATTGATGGCAAAGCTGGAACGATCGATGCCAGCAACGCCGCCCACACTCCACTGGATGCCAAGGTGAAAGTGACAAGAATGAACCTGGCAGAGTCGGGCTTTATCGATCCTGCCGCCGGCATCTCCGGCATTGCAGATTACGACGGAACCGTCACCTCTGACGGCCATGAAGCCAAAACCAATGGGAGCTTAACAGCCTCGAATTTACAGGTGGTTAAGAAGGGATCGCCCGCCGGAAAACCCGTACAGGTCACCTACTCGGTGACATTCGATCTTGCCAAAGAAACCGGTACCATTCCCCAGTGCGAGATTGCCATGGGTAAGGCCGTCGCTCACTTGACCGGCACCTACGACGCTCACGGAAAAGTGACTTCGGTGAACTTGAAGTTGAACGGGCCGGGCATGCCCGTCGATGATCTCGAAGCCATGCTTCCCGCGCTTGGCGTGGTGTTACCTCCAAAGGCAACTCTGAAAGGCGGCACTCTCAATACCACCATGGCGATTGCTGGGCCTGTGGACAAGTTGGTTACGGTCGGAAACGTCAAGCTGGAGAATTCCACACTCGCCAACTTCAACCTGGGTTCGAAACTTTCAGCGGTTTCCGCGTTGTCCGGCAAAAATACAGGCAATGACACGACCATTCAGAATTTCAGTTCCGATGTGCGCGTCGCTCCCGAAGGCACCAAGGCCGACAACATCAATCTGAACGTGCCCTCGATCGGTGTAGTCACTGGGGCGGGCACGGTGAGTCCAGCCAACGAACTCGCCTTCAAACTCAACGCTGCCGTCGGCGGCATGGGCATTCCACTCACGGTTACCGGAACCACCTCCGACCCGAAGTTCGCTCCGGATATGAAAGGAATGGCCACGGGCCTACTCAAAGGACTGGGCCAGGGAAATTCGAACCAGCAAAATCCTGTGAACAACGTGATGGGACTATTCAAGAAAAAGCCAAAATAGTTGTGTGGAAATCAGAAGCCGCGTGCGGTGACGCGGCTTTTTTGAGTTGCAGAGAGAGGGAAAGTTGTTTCCCACTCTGCCCATAGTCTTGCGCAGCGACATGGCGCGCGGCAGTTCGAAACTGTGTACCGGCGTTTTCGTAAGAGCCGCATGCTGAAAATCGCTGAAGGTGGGCGTGGAAATGATCCCGCTGATTTTTTCCAAGACGCTGAATGTTACCGAGTTAACGTTGAAGCAGCCAGAAATCGGTCTGGTGAAATCGGAGAATGGAGAAAAGCCATTCCATACTCGCGACTAAGCTGCAGAAAATTGCATAGTAATTGACTCGCGGTTCGTGAGTTTTTTTTGCGGTTTGCCGGTTATGGCTTGTTGACTGGGATAAAGCGCGGTTCCAGAAGTAGTTCGCCCTCAAACCGAGTCGATTGTCACAGAACGGTGTTTCAGGGTTTCAGCACAGGAGGATTGTCTTGTTCAAACCATCTGCCTCGAGAAAATTTGTGCCTGCTGTCCTGGCGGTAGCTACGTGCGCCGCTCTTGCTGTCGCAGGCTTCGCCACTCTCCGCAGCCATCGCGGAAGCTCCATGGCCGCAGCGCCAAGTACGAGCACGGCAGCAAACAGCCGAGTTCGGGCCAGCCTGGCCTCGCTTCCTCTGGCCTTCGAAGCCAATCAGGGACAGACCGATCCGCAAGTGAAGTACATGGCACGAGGGAATGGTTACACGGTATTTCTTACGCCGAACGAGACGGTGTTCGCGTTAAATTCGTCTTCTTCAGTGTCGCGGACGACTGCCCAAAGCGTAACGGGCAAGCGTAAAACTGCACCAAAGGTTCGCAAGAAAGAAGTGAATGCAGCCATTCACATGCACCTGGTCGGCGCGAATGCACGAGCACAGATTGCCGCCAGCGATGAAATGCCGGGGCGCAGCAATTACTTTATCGGAAACGATCGAAGCCAATGGCACGCGAACGTTGCGCAGTATGCACGCGTCGATTACCGGGACGTTTATCCCGGAGTCGACATGGCATTCCACGGCGCCCAGAAGCAATTGGAGTTCGATTTCATTGTCGCTCCAGGCGCAACGGCTACGCCCATTCGCCTTGGCGTTACCGGCGTCAATCGGATTGCAACCGATGATTCGGGAAATCTGATCCTCGCCGCTTCCGCAGGAGACGTGCTGCTGCACAGACCTGTTGCTTATCAGGAGAAGAACGGATCACGCCAGCCAGTCGATGCGCGTTTTAGGCTTGAGGCCCGCAACCAGGTGAGCCTGGAACTTGGCAATTACGATCACAGCCGCGAGTTGGTAATTGATCCGTCCGTGACCTACTCCACGTATTTGGGTGGAGTGGCTGAAGACGATGCCTACGCGATTGCGGTGGATGGCAGCGGGAATGCTTTTATAACCGGACAGACGAAGTCCGCCGGTTTCCCTACTAAGAACGCACTTCACTCCAGCAGCGCTGGAGGTTTTGATGTGTTCGTGACTGAGATTTCCCCTACCGGTACCCTGCTGTACTCAACATTCATCGGTAGCAGCAGCGATGATAGCGGCAACGCCATCGCGATAGACGGATCCGGAGACGTATTTGTGGCGGGCGGCGCCGATGCGTCCAACTTTCCTATAGTTGGTGGATATCAGACTGTGTTTGGCGGAGGTGTAGATGCTTTTGTGTTCGAACTGAACGCCAGCGGATCAGCCCTCGTCTATAGCACGTTCCTGGGCGGTTCTGGAACTGACGTTGCGACCGGACTCGCTCTCGACAGCGCCGGCAATGCTTACATTGTGGGATCGACCACATCGAACAACTTCCCACCGAAAAACCCTATCATCTCATCGATTCCCGGCGCATCCGCGGGATTTGTGACCAAGTTGAACTCGAGCGGTAACGCGCTCGATTACTCTACATATCTGGGTGGAAGCAACGCCGATTTCGCGGTAGCGGTCGCGGTCGATGGCTCGGGCAATGCCTACGTAACCGGCGGCACCAACAGTCCCGACTTCCCCACAACCAGCGGTGTTGTTCAGACTACGTGCGGCAGCGATGGAAATTGCAACGGGGCTTTGTACGACGCCTTTGTGACCGTGATCAATTCGGCTGGAAGCGGCTACGTGTATTCGACATTCCTCGGCGGCGAAGCAAGCGACGAAGGTTTCGGCATTGCAGTGGACGGTTCAAAGAATGCGTATGTAATCGGCTCGACAGATTCCTCGACCAAGTTTCCATTGAAGGCTGCATTGCAACCCACATTCGGGGGTAACACGTCGGACGCGTTCGTCACGAAGATCAAGCCCGACGGGACAGCATTAATCTATTCAACGTACCTGGGCGGGAGCGGTAATGATACGGGCGTCCAGATCGCATTGGACAGCAACAATAATGCCTATGTCACCGGTCAAACCGGCTCGACAAATTTTCCGCTCGCAAGCGCAACTCAAAGCCAGAACAACGGACAGAACGACGCGTTCGTTTCCGAAATCAGCTCTAGCGGAGCCGGGTTGGTCTTCTCCACATACCTGGGCGGAAAGCTAAACGAGAATACGTCTGCCGCGAACGGAGGCGGCGCTATCGGCGCGATTGCGGTCGATAGTGCAGGCGCCAATATTTACGTCGCCGGCAACACTACTTCCACCGATTTTCCAACCACCTCCCCGCTGCAGGGTTCGAACAACGGTGGCACCGACGCTTTCGTGGCGAGCTACACGCAGTCAACCAGCGGGACCTTTACAGTTGCGAATGGTCCCTTATCGAACACATCGGGAAGTCCCGGAGTCTCGGCTACATCGACGATAACGGTGGGATCGGTAAACGGTTTCAATTCAGCTGTGACCCTCACATGCGCGGTCACGCCCGCAGTCTCCAAGGGGCCGACCTGTTCGCTTAACCCGAGCACTCCGGTCACGCCACCAGCCGGAGGTTCTGTAACGGCGACTCTCACCGTGTCCTCGACGGCGGCGAGCGCAATGCTGGAGCACCCATCGAACGGACGGTCATCGGGAATGCTCTATGCAATGATCCTTCCCGTGTTCGGAATTACTCTGCTGGGAGCTGGAATGGGCTCTGCGGGATCAAGGCGGAAGAAATTGTTTGGTTTTCTGATTCTCGGCATGGTACTTGCGGCGCTCCTGGTTATGCCAGCTTGCGGCGGAGGTAGCGGCAGTGGCGGGGGCGGCGGAGGCGGAGGCGGCGGCACACCCGCCGGCACCTATACCATCACCGTCTCGGGCTCCGGCAACGGAGCAGTAGTCACCGGCACACCGGCACTCTCGCTCACAATTAACTAGAGTTGATACATCAAGGCCAAAGGGACAGCCGCTAACGGCTGTCCCTTTGACTTAGTAGCGAGATTGCCCAGTCCATCTGTAAGGACTGCCAATACAAAAAATCATCGAGCTGCGCTTAAGACGGCCGTGGGCGGCTGTCCCCACATGAACCTAGCCTCTTGAGTCTCCATCCCAGGCTGACTGCCGCATGATGGTAGTATGGATGATTCCGCAGGATGATCCTGGCAGCTTGGGTTGCGGCCTCTCGGGGAAATGTCTGCGGTAAAATGGGGCGCGGATTTCTGGCGTTGTTTGACAGCCGTGAGCATCCGCTTCGGCGCAACCTGAGTGAGTTCATCGGGGGACGCCGGGCAGCCTTTGCGTTGTGCTATGAATCGAAGCTACTTGAACTACAACCCGCTCATGTTGAAATCCAAGCCGTCGCAGTTCGAGTTCTCAAAATCAAGGCGAATCATCCCGACCGGCATCACGGCTTTGTTCCTGTTGGTCGCTTTACTGGCGCTAACGGTAGCGGCATCGGCGCAGAACGTCACGCTGCAAGCCGCGCCTTTCAATCCGGACGCGGTTGGCCCAGGTGGAACGACATCGTCAACCATCACCATCGGGACGGTCAACGGTTTCAGCGGCACGGTTGATCTCGCCTGTCAGGTGACATCTACGCAGGTTACAGTTGATCCTCCAGCGTGCACGGTGAGCCCCTCGACGGTGACACCCCCCGCCAGCGCTTCCGCCACGATTACGACCTCGGGGGACACCACTACAGTCGCTTATACAGTCACGATCAGCGGCACCGCATCTTCGGGCACACAGCCGCAGCCCGTGAGTCTGAACCTGACTGTGCTGGCGGTTACACCTCAGTTTACGCTCACGGTCGAGAAAGCTGTCGTGCCCAGCAGCGTGCCAGCCGGTAGTGGGGCGGAAGGCACAATTACCATCAATCCGATCAATGGGTACATCAGCGGCTCACCGGGAGTAACGCTTTCCTGCGCCACGATTACCCCGTTGGTGACGATTCCTCCGGTGTGCTCGTTCAATCCGCCGACGTTGGTGGTGAATGGGACGGTGGTTACGTCCACATTGACGATCAGCACATTTGGTCCGGTCACGACGGGTGCAGTTGCCATTCCTCGAACCTTCTACGGTTTATGGATGCCGCTGCCGCTGCTGGCGCTGGCGGGATTCGGAGCCGCCGCTGGCGGAAAACGATCAAGGAAGTACTGGGGTGTGATCGCTCTGTTCGTGATCTGTGGCGCGATTTTTCTCATGCCGGCATGCGGCAGCAGCGGAACTTCAGTGACCACACCGAACGGAGTGACTCCCAATAATTCCTACACTTTCACGCTCATCGGCGTCGACAGCAATGGCGTCGTCTCCAGCAATACAGGGTCCACCACGAGCGTGAACCCCACGGTCAGCCTGACCGTAAGTACGCCACCCCACTGAGTCATGCGCAGGCTCTGGAACAGCACGCCAGGAGCGCTGTTTATGGCTCTGGCCCTCGCTTCCCTCTTATTGCCCAGCGCCGGACGCGCGAGATCTAACAATACATCAGAAGCTTCGGCGGTGCGCTGGGATGAAGAGCATCCCGACTGCACGTTCTCGCGCAGCGATGATGGACACTACCATTACGGTCTCTGGTACGAAGATGCAGGCATCACGCTGGCGGTCGATTCCCAAGAACTGGAAAAAGTTCACCGCCGCCATGAACCGTTCTTCGCAGTGCTGCTCACGGTGCGTTATCGCGGGGCGGGCTCCCTCGATGTCAGCGCCAATAATATTTCTCTCGAATTTGTGAATCACTTCAAGGTCGTGCAGACCGCGCTCAATCCCGACAGCTTCTCCACCAAGGTGCAGAACGATGCGGACGAGTTGGATCACGAAACCGCGCGCGAGGTGGAGAAGCATCCGGAAAAGAAAGAAGAGAAGGAAGCCTACATGCGCGCGTTTCTGAAAGATTCCGCCGAACTGCAGGAGTTTGTCGGCAAGAACAGTTTGCGATCGACGCAACTCGGCCAAGGCAATCCGGAGGTCAGCGGGTGGGTGCTATTCAGCACCAGCAGCAAGTGGATCAGCGGATGGAAGAAGCAGGAAGAATTCATCCTGCGGGTCCCGCTCGGTGGAAAAATATTCGAGTTCCCCTTCAAGCTTCCGCCCAAGCCGGGAGAAGTAATGCTGCGGAAACGGGATTGAAGAGGCTGCCGGCTCTCCGCAACGCGCGGAAACCGGATCCCCGTCCTTGATGCTTGTCCGTTACGATGCCGCTTTACGCGCCCTGCGCTCGATTTCGGCGGCCTGATGCATCAACACGTCGCGCAGCGAGACCAGACCCTTCAAGTCCTTTCCGTCGACGATAGGCAGATGGCGGAATCCAAATTCCCGCATGATGAACAAGCATTCGTCGATGGTCTCATCCGCGGGTACGGCGCGCGGATTTGCGGTCATCACTTCGGAGACCGCGGTGGTTCCCGGAGTGCGGCCCACGGCGACGACGCGGTTCATGATGTCTCGTTCCGACAGGATACCGGTCAGCGCTCCATCGCGCATTACAGGCAGCGCGCCAATGTTGTGCTCCATCATGAATCGCGCAGCTTCGAGCACAGTACGCGTGGCTTCGACAGAATACAGCTTGCGGTCTTTTACCAGCTCGCGGAGGGTCGTCATTGGATTTACTCCTTCGGAACAATGGAAGCAGTGGATTCGGCCAGGCATCCACGGCCAGCCTTAACGGTGGGCAATACTCTATCACAGCAAAGGGTGCCGGGAGCATGCGGCGGGTGCCGCATTTTTGAGTATCCGGCGGGCTCCCCACTTCCCGCCCTCGGAGCGAGAAGTGTAGGAGCACCAGGCAGGAAATTTGCTAGAACCGCAACTGCGGGCCGAACGTGACTCTTAAGTTATTGTGAGCGCCGTTGTTGAAGTAGATATCGTCGCCTACTTCGGCGCGGATACCGATTACGCCGGCAAAGGCTTCAAATCCACCGCCTGGATAGACGGCGAAGAACGTCGAGCCGTTCGTCAAGCCGACCGTGTTCACGAAACCGCTAG
>QIAK01000604.1:0-2323 GCA_003225515.1 Acidobacteriota bacterium
GATTGATGCCGGCAGCAGCACATGCCTGGCGTACAGCTTGCTGCAGCGACTCACGCGTTTGCACCTCGCCCACCCGTACGATGTTGCTTGCGCCGGCGGTCGCAATCGCAATCGCATGCGATTCATCCCCCACTGCACACGTGGTTTTTGTACCGCCGCCGTCGATTCCCAGGTAATAGCGCACGGGTTATTTTTAACACAGAGCGGTTCGCGGCTGCCGTAGCCGGAAGGAGAGCAAAGAGTCTCACTCGCGGAAATGCGCGATCGCTTCCATAATGAGAGATCGCTGAATGAAGATCATCGAATAAGAGATCGTCGAATAGAAATTTGAACTAGAGATCGTGAAGCGAAATCAGCACATGAATCCATGACCAAAAAGCTTCAATTCACAGAACTCAGCAATAATGGCGATGCCCGCGGTTTCAGCTTCACTGCACCGGCCGAGGCGCTGGCGTTTGTGGGCCGTACGGCGGATGTCCATCTGGCTTCCACCGGACCGGGCGCGGTGCGTGGCAATCATTATCATTTGCGACGCCGCGAGGCAATCGTCGTCACTGGGACGAGGGCGAAGGATCGGTCCCGCAGCACTGCGACTTCGAAGGCGCACGCGCAGTCCTTGTATTAATAACGCCGGACGCTTCGCACGCCGTGCGCAATGATGGAGATAGCACATTATGGCTGGTGGCGATTTCGTCGGAGACGTATGATCCCGCCGAGAGCGTGGCGCGCAAGGTAGTGTAAGGATTTCGCCGAAGCATTTTCGCTGAATCATCTATGGGCCTGAACCATCTCGACTTCGCGATCATCGCGCTTTATCTGACCGGCATCACGCTTTTTGGCCTGCGCTTCCGTAAAAAGCAGCGCTCCCTCCGCGACTACTTCCTCGCGGGGCGGGATATTCCATGGTGGGCGATTGCTCTTTCCATTGTTGCGGCGGAAACCAGCACGCTGACCATCATCAGCATTCCCGGCCTCGCCTACGACACTAATCTCACGTTTCTTCAGGTCGTGATGGGATACGTCATCGGGCGCGTGGTCATCAGCTTGCTGTTGCTGCCGCACTACTTTCGCGGCGATCTCTATACCGCCTACGAACTGATCGAGCGCCGCTTCGGCAGCGGCCTCCGTTCCCTGACCGCAGGATTATTTCTGCTGACTCGGGCCGCGGCCGAAGGCGTTCGCGTGTATGCCGTGTCCATCGTTGTGGCCATTGCGTTGGGTACGGGCGAAGTCGCCTCGATTGCCATCATTACTGCATTGACGGTCATCTATACATTCGAAGGCGGTCTGGCTGCCGTTATATGGACCGACGTTGTGCAGACCGCGATCTATGTCGGCGGAACCCTCGTAGGACTGTTCACCATTCTCCATGTGGTGCCGGGCGGATGGGGCGCGATTCACGCTGCCGCATCCGCCGCCGGCAAGCTGCAGCTGTTTAATTTCAGCACCAGCGTATCGATTCCCTACACCTTCTGGGCCGGTCTGATTGGCGGCGCCATCTTTACGACGGCGAGTCACGGAACCGATCAACTCATCGTGCAGCGCCTGCTGGCGGCTCGCGGCCAGAAACAATCCGTTACCGCGCTGGTTTCGAGTGGCTTTGCTGTTTTGTTCCAATTTGCGCTGTTTCTGACCGTGGGTATCATGCTGTGGGCTTACTACCGCGTGCCCTCAAAGACATTCGGCACACCGGACCGAATCTACCCCACATTCATCGTGAGCCGCATGCCTCACGGTATTTCGGGTCTGCTGATTGCGGCGATCCTGGCGGCGGCCATGTCCAATCTGAGCGCAGCGTTGAATTCACTATCCTCGAGCGCGATCATGGATTTTTATGCCAGACTGCGTCCTCACACGGACGAAAAAACAAAATTGCGTCTCTCCCGACTGGCTACTATCGCTTGGGCGCTGGTGTTGTTTGGGCTGGCAATCATCGCGCTGCACAAAGTGGGACGCGTGGTCGAGGTCGGCCTGCAAATCGCGTCGGTGGCATACGGTGCGCTGCTTGGTGTGTTCCTGTTGGGAATCCTGACTCGGCGCGCCAATCAGCGCGGCGCCATGGTCGGCATGGGATGCGGATTTGCTATGGAACTTTACTTGTGGCTCGGAACGCACGTGGCGTGGACATGGTGGGTGATGATCGGAACGGCGGTCACGTTCGCGATCGGATGGACCACCAGCGCCGCTCTACCAAAAGAGGAGGGCGGTGTCATCTCGTGAGCCAAGCCTGCTAATTCTGCACGACCCAACGAGAGCTTCACCGCAAAGGTCGTGGCGCGCAAGGAGCGCTAAGAAGAACGACAACTAAGCAAATCCATTTCTC
>QIAK01000604.1:2635-2972 GCA_003225515.1 Acidobacteriota bacterium
AAGAGCTTCGGGCTTCTTTGCGGCCTTTGCGGCTTTGTCTTCGCGAAGTTTGCGGTTCAAGCTCTCGTCAGTTCCCTTTTGAAACTCATTACACTTTTTGGCCGTTTCTTTCGAGCGAATCGCACTTGAAAAAACTAAGCAAATCCATTTCTCGTTTACGAGATTCTGGCGTACTTTGTGGCCTTTCTTCGGGAACTTTGCAGTCAGGGGTTTGCTGTCGCGTATACTCCCAACTCAACATGCCGAATGTTCCCGAGCCAGCCACCTCCCGTCCCGAACTCGCCCGCGACCTTGGAGTGACTCACGCCGCCGCGGTCGTGGTTGGAACCATTATCGG
>QIAK01000605.1:0-2261 GCA_003225515.1 Acidobacteriota bacterium
TCAGATGCCCGAAGCGCCATGGCGGGGCACTCTTTCGATCCGATTGTCATCGTCGCCGGCCTGGTGCCTTTTGTGGGAATGATTTTAGTGTTGCTGTTGCTTCGCAACACCGATGCCACCCGACGCGGTCTGGTTCGTCCAATCTGAATCGGAACGAGAATTCCAAATACACTGCCGTGAACGATCAAGCTATTGAGATATCAACTCTCCTGCTTCCTTCTCGATCTCCGTGATCACTATCGGTGCGATCTTACCTTGCTGCAGTTGCTGATTCAGTTCGGGAATGCGTGACGCCTTGAAATGATTCCAGCCATCGACCGCTGTTTTCATCGCTCCGCTCGATTCCTTGTATAGCTCGATCGCTTGCTCCGGCACCGTCCGATCCCCGCTTTCTACTACTCGCAGCGCAGAGCCCAGGCCGGTGCTTGCTTTTTCCAATCCTATGCCGTCGCCTGTGCCGCCTGCCAGAATGCCATGGATCTCGGCTTCAGCCTTCGTGATGCTGGCCTTCAGATCGCCTTGGTCTGCCGTAAGCTTCGGTTCTACCTCCGCCAGCTTCTTCTGCACCGTATGGATTTCTTCCAATGCGCGCCGGCTTTGCTGAATTTCCTCATACATCTGCAGCCCTAATTTGAGCTGTTCTAACTCCTGAGTCGTCGCCATCGCTCGCGGGTCCATGCTGATCTTGAGCGGCTGTGTCAATGTAGTTCCATCCACCGTAAGCCGCACTTCATATTCTCCCGGAACCGCCCGCGGACCATGCGGACTGCCGTACTCCTCGTCGCCGGCATCGCCATCCGTACTGCCGCCCCACTGAAGGTTCCAGACGAAGCGGTGCATGCCCGAAGCCTTCTCCAGAATCCGCGGCTTGGGAAACCAACGGTCCGCAATCGGCATCGGCGGCCGCTTGCGTTCCTTCTGATCATCCGATGAAAAAGCCCGAGTCAGGTTCCGCTTCTTGTCTGTGATTTCGATTTTGATATGTTGCGCTGGCGACTTAAGCACGTAGTCGAATACTGCTCCGTTCGGCGGATTTTCCGCCGTCGGCTCTTCCGGAGGAAGTGGAGTGCCGAGAAACGCGTCATTGTCCACGCGTATTGCAGTCGCTGGACGATACAGCCACGCGCCCGCAGCAGTCATGGCCTCCCGCACTTGCCGCAGCAGAGTGATGTCATCCAGAATCCAAAACGAGCGTCCGTGCGTCGCAATGACTAAATCATCGCCGTGAACCGCCATATCCTGCACCGACGTTACTGGCAGATCCAACTGCAACGACTGCCAGTGATCGCCGTCGTCGAAAGAGATATAGATCCCAAACTCTGTTCCGGCGAATAGCAATCCTTTATGGTTCGGGTCCTCGCGAATCGCACGCACAAATGATGGAGAGGAGATACCTTCTGTGATCGCTTGCCACGTCGCCCCATAATCCCGCGTTCGCCAAATGTAAGGAGTCCGATCGTCGAGCCGGTGAGCGTCCACCGCGGCGTATGCTTCACCCGCATTGAAGTGGGAAGCCTCAATCAAAGACACTCGGCTCCAATTAGCGATTGCCTTCGGGCTCACGTCTTTCCAGGTCTTTCCACCGTCTCGGGTGACGTGGATCATTCCAGTATCGCTGCCCGCCCAGATCAACCCGCCGTCCAAACTCGAGGCAGCAATCGTAAACACCACGCCATATCCGCGCTGCTTGGCATTTTCAACAGTGGTCGGTCCTTCATTCTTTTTCTCTGGGGGTTGCGTTGCTCCTGTAAGGTCCGGGCTGATCGTGCTCCAGTGCAAGCCGCCGTCGGTTGTCTTCATTATGTACTGCGTTCCCAGATATAGCGTCTTCTTATCGAAGGGGGAGAACAGGAGTACCGGCACCCATGGATCGCGATATTTGCGCGACGCAATATCTGTGCCAAAAGTTTGCGTAGGCCATGGAGTAATATCCTGGCTGAACGAAGTGCGGAGATCGAAGCGGCTCACTCCTCCATAGGTTGCGCTGACATAAAGAATGTTCGGGTTCTTCGGATCGGGAGCGAAGTATCCCGCTTCACTGCCGCTCGCCGGAAACCAATCTCGCGGCGTGATCTGCCCGTGGTCGGTGCGGCTGAAAACTGCTGCGCTTCCGCTGTCCTGCTGGGTCCCGTACACCACATACGGAAACTTGTCATTCGTGATCACGTGGTACATCTGCGCAGTGGGCTGGTTAAACCAGGAACTCCAGGTCTTCCCGTAATCCACGCTGATCGTGGTCCCCTGGTCCGTCCCCAGAACCA
>QIAK01000605.1:2596-2831 GCA_003225515.1 Acidobacteriota bacterium
CCCTCCATCTTGAGAGCGATAGATCCCGCTGCCCGGATCATCCAACGGCGCATACGTGCTCCAGGGCGGCCGCCGTGTGTGCCACGTTCCCGCGAATAAAACATTCGGCTCGTCGGACGCAATCGTGAGGTCCGAGACTCCAATGTCCGGACCTTGATCCAGAACCTTCGTCCAGTGGGTGCCACCATCCGAAGATTTGTACACTCCGCGTTCAGCGTTCGGACCGTAAGCGTGT
>QIAK01000606.1:0-540 GCA_003225515.1 Acidobacteriota bacterium
CACGAGCGGAACCACCGGACTGAACCTGAATACGTTAGGCAACTTGAACGCCACCGATTTCCAGGTGACGATTCCATCCGCGAATTTATCTGCGGTAATGAGTAACAGCGATACGAAACTGATTCAGAATCCGCAGATTCGCGAGCTGGACGGACAAAAAGCTTCCCTGAAGATTGGCGACCGGGTGCCGGTCGCGACCGGATCATTCCAGCCAGGTATCGGCGGCGTCGGTATCAATCCTCTGGTGAACACGCAGTTCCAGTATCTGGATGTCGGCGTAAATATCGAGATCACACCTCACGTGCACGCCAACGGAGAGGTCACGCTGAAGGTGACCATGGATGTTTCGGCGGTCACCGGACAGTCCAACATTGGCGGCATCAGCCAGCCCATCATCGGGCAGCGCAAGATCGAGCATGAAATTCGTCTAAAGGACGGCGAGGCCAACCTGCTCGGCGGAATCATGGAAGACCAGCAGACGAAGTCGCTGAGCGGCATCCCCGGCCTCGCGCAGATTCCCATCCTGAAGTACTTGTTTGG
>QIAK01000606.1:568-2341 GCA_003225515.1 Acidobacteriota bacterium
TGGCACGGAAGTGAGCGAGATCAATCAGCGAGCCATTGATATCGGCACCTCGACTACGATCGGATTGCGCCACACCAACCGGCCGCAGGCGGCCCCGGCTCAGACGCCGGCGCAGCCGGCAAATCCGTCGATTCAGCCGGTGCCCAACCAGACCCCGGCCGGGCAGACGCCGGCTCCGAACACGGCTGGAGCTACGCCCAGCTTCCTGTTTGATCCACCAACCATCCAGGCGACCAAGGGCAACACATTTATGGTGAACCTGCTTCTTTCCGGCGCACAGAACGTACATTCTGTGCCGGTGCAGCTCAACTACGACCCGAAAATGCTTCAACTGGTGAACGTGTCGAATGGCGGCTTTCTCTCGCAAGATGGCCAGGTCGTAACGCTGGCGCATCGCGAGGATGAAACTGTCGGCCAGTCGCAGATTACGGCTGCGCGTCCACCGGGCGCGGCAGGAGTTTCCGGCCAAGGCGCGGTGGTCACGATCACATTCCTGGCAAAAGAGAATGGCCAGACTCCCCTGACCATCACTCGCGGAGGGGCGCGCGATCCGGGCCTGCAGGCCATCACAGTCAACGGAGCGCAAGCGTCGGTAACCATTCAGTAGAAGATGGTGAGTGGTGCAGTTTGTACGGATTTGAAGTAAGTGACTTTGAACGGGCGTGGATGTAACCGCGCCACGAGTGCCGGTAAGAGCCAGGGGATTCACACCTCGGGGCGCTGCTCCATGGCACGAAGAAGAACAGGATCATGATGTTTCGCAAATTCCATCCCCGCGCGAACTCCGTCCGCGGATTCACGCTTCTTGAACTGATCATCGCGACTGCCATTCTCTCGGTGCTCACCATGATGGCGCTGCCGCTGGCACGCGTCACCATTCAGCGCGAGCGCGAAAAAGAGCTGCGCAGAGATTTGTGGGAGATGCGCGATGCCATCGACCGCTACAAAGACGCGGCGGACCGGCAAGCTTTTCAGACCAAGGTCGACAGCGGAAATTATCCGCCTGACCTTGAAACCCTGGTCAAGGGAGTTGAAGCCCAAGGCGGCAAGAAAATGCGTTTCCTGCGTTCTCTTCCTGTGGACCCCATGACCAAGAGCAAGGAGTGGGGCCTGCGGTCGATGCAGGATGATCCGGACTCCGACTCCTGGGGCGGACAGAGCGTGTTCGACGTCTACACCAAATCGGAAGGCACTGCGCTCGACGGGACGAAATACAAGGACTGGTAGATGCGAAGTGCTGTGAACAAATCGGAGCACGGGGATCGCAAGAACGCATTGCTGCGCCGGGTCGCGCGTGCGCGACTGCGTAATGCACGCGGGTTTACGCTGCTGGAATTGATGGTTGTGATCAGCGTAATGATTATCCTGATGGCAATCGCGATTCCGAACTACAACCGCACCGTCATCCAGTCCCGCGAATCCGTTTTACGCTCAAACCTGAGCACACTGCGGTCCGTTATCTCGCAATACACTCTCGACAAGCAGAAGGCTCCGCAATCTCTCGACGATCTGGTCACAGCCGGCTACCTGCGACAGGTTCCCGTGGACCCCATGACCAAAGAGACCAACTGGGAAGTCGTGCAGGAAGACACATTGATGTCGGTAGACCAGCAGGAACCCGGCATCTTCGACGTGCACTCCGCCTCAAGCGGCATCGCCACCGATGGAACGACCTACAGCACCTGGTAAATTCCCCTGAGTAGCTGGCGGGACGGGTGGCCCGGCTTTCCGCGTTTTGCCTTCCCGTTCCGGAACCGTGGGTGCCCCGTCCTT
>QIAK01000606.1:2503-2993 GCA_003225515.1 Acidobacteriota bacterium
ACCTACGGCGCGCATCACCAGCACTTTGTCACTTGTTCGTGTTACCGGCGATTGCCTTTTCTCAGTTCCCCGCGAGCTCGCAACCGTTTCCTCGCCATCCTGGAACAGACGCGGCAGCGCTACCGTTTCGTGATCGTCGGATACGTCGTGATGCCGGAACACATCCACCTGCTCGTGACGGAACCCGAAGTGGGAACTCCGTCGACGATAATGCAGGTGTTGAAGCAGCGCACGGCCCGCGCATTGTTACCAAAGAAGAAACGGAAAGACCCACGTCAACGCGACCTATTCGGGGACGCAACCTCAGGGCGTGCATTTTGGCAGGCGCGCTTCTATGACTTCAATGTATGGACGACCAAGAAGCGGTTCGAGAAGCTGAGGTACATGCATCGCAATCCGGTGAAACGCGGACTGGAGGAGTCACCCGAACAATGGCGTTGGAGCAGTTACCGCTTCTATCTCCTCGGAGAAACTGGCCTGGTTCGCGTGA
>QIAK01000383.1:0-6181 GCA_003225515.1 Acidobacteriota bacterium
TCCGGCCACGTACCTGCTTCCATCATCAAGCAGCGCTTTAAAGAAGACCTGAAGAGCGATGTGGTTGAAGCCCTGGTGCCCAAGCATTTCCGCAAGGAAGCCGAGAAACAAGGCTTGATCCCCGTCTCGCAGCCGCAGGTCACCGATCTCCACATTCACGATGGCGAACCCTTGCGCTTCAAAGCAACCTTCGAGATCCTTCCCGAGATTGACGTTCAGGGTTACAAAGAACTCCGCGCCGATCATCCTGAGATTGATGTAAAGGATGAAGAAGTGGAAGAAGCGGTAAACAACGTGCGCGAACAGCACGCCACCTATACATCCGTGGAAGGCCGCCCGCTGGCCGACGGCGACTTCGCCCAGGCCTCAATGGACGGCAAGCCCAAACAGGACGATGACACCTCCAAGCCGGTCCATATGGATGAAGTCCTGATCGAAATCGGCGGCAAGAATACCGTGCCGGAATTCACTCAAAATCTTCGCGGCGCCAACGCCGGGGACACGCGTGAGTTCGAGGTCAGCTATCCCGAAGATGTTGCCGATAAGCGTTTAGCCGGTAAGGCATTCGTTTACACGGTCAAGATTCAGGCCATCAAGCAAAAGAACTTGCCGGAACTAAATGACGACTTCGCCAAAGAACTCGGCGAATTCACCAGCCTCGACCAGGTGCGCAAACAGATTCGCGAGAACATGCACGCCGAACGGAAGCACGATGCCGAGCGCCAGGCCAAAGACAAGCTGGTTGCTGAACTGGTCAAGCGCAATGAGTTTGAAGTGCCCGAATCGCTGGTTGATCGCCAGATTGATGTGCGCCTCGAGCGCGGTCTGCGCGCCCTGGCGGCGCAAGGCATGAAGATGGAGGACTTGAAGAAAATGGACCTGCCGCGCTTGCGGGTTGGCCAGCGCGATCAGGCCGTGCAGGATGTGAAGTCGTCGCTGTTACTGGAACGCGTCGCGGATCTGGAAAAAATCGAGGTTGGGGAAGACGAAGTCAATCACGAGATTGCAGCCCTCGCCCAGCAGACCAAACAGACTCCCGAAGCGGTCCGCGCTCGTTTGACACAAGATGGGGGCCTCGATAGAATCCGAAACAGAATCCGCAGCGAAAAGACCCTCGATTTTCTGTATCGCCAGTCCGCGTAGTTAAAGAAGAAGCACGGACCACTTTCGATCCTCCCCATGCCAGAGAAGCGTGCGTCGGGGCGGAGTGTGACAAGGTGAACATGAAGCAAAACGATCCCCAAATGATGCTGGTACCGATGGTCATCGAGCAGACCGGGCGGGGCGAACGCGCCTACGATATCTATTCCCGACTGCTGCGCGACAACATTATCTTTATTGGCACGCCCATTGACGACAACATCGCCAACCTGGTGATTGCCCAAATGTTGTTTCTGGCTCAGGAAGATCCCGAGAAAGATATCCAGCTTTACATCAACTCTCCGGGTGGCTCCATCACGGCCGGCATGGCGATTTACGACACCATGCAATACGTGAAGAACGACGTCATGACGCTGTGCGTGGGACAGGCCGCCTCAATGGCCGCATTACTATTGGCATCAGGCGAAAGCAAAAAGAGATTGGCACTTCCGAATTCGAGGATTCTAATACATCAGCCGTCCATGGGTGGATTGTCAGGACAAGCCACCGATATCGACATCCACGCCCGTGAAATCCTGCGTATGCGGGAGATTACGAACCAGTTGCTCTCGAAACATAGCGGGCAAAAGCTGGATAAAGTAGAGAAAGATGTAGAGCGCGACTTCATTATGAACGCGCAGCAGGCTAAGGAATACGGAATCATAGACGATATCATCTACAAGACGGCAAAAGCTGTATGATCTGCCTTCGAGTAGTGGTTGGGTGAACAGCTTACAGATTTAAGTTTTACTTTGCGTTCTAAGCGGCCTTGTTGGCGAGCTTTGCGGTAAACGCTTTTGACCGCGAAGTAAGCTAAAGGATTCGCGAAGCCCGCAAAGGAAAAGCGCGCCTTCAACCGCGAGGCCGCCAGAGGAGTAGAGCCGAGTGAAAACCAAATCCGGGTCCGACGAGATTCTTCGCTGTTCGTTCTGCCACAAATCGCAGGACGCGGTAGCCAAACTGATCTCGTCGCCCAGTGATTACCCGCGGGCGTACATTTGCGACGAGTGCGTGGCGGTGTGCAATTCCATTCTGGAAGACGACCGCACGGCCACTCCTCCCAGCAGCACTCCCAACCAGTTGCCCAAGCCTCAGGAAGTAAAAACGTTCCTTGATGAATACGTAATTGGGCAGGAGCAGACCAAGAAAAAGCTGGCGGTCGCGGTCTACAATCATTACAAGCGCATCTTCATGAACCGGCAGAAAACCGGCGACGGCATCGAACTCTCGAAGTCGAACATCATGCTGATCGGCCCCACCGGAACCGGCAAGACTCTGCTGGCGCAGACTTTGGCTCGCATGCTCGATGTGCCTTTTGCCATTGTCGACGCCACCACGCTCACCGAAGCCGGTTACGTCGGCGAAGACGTCGAGAACATTATTCTGAAACTGCTGCAGGCGGCGGATGGAGACGTGAGCCGCACCCAGACCGGCATCATCTACATTGATGAAGTCGATAAGATCGGGCGTAAAGACGAAAATCCGTCCATCACCCGTGATGTTTCCGGCGAGGGCGTGCAGCAAGCTCTGTTGAAGATTCTCGAAGGTACCATCGCCAACGTTCCTCCGCAGGGTGGACGCAAGCATCCCCATCAGGAATTCACTCCAGTAGATACCACCAACATCCTGTTCATCTGCGGCGGAGCCTTCGTCGGCCTCGACAAGATCATTTCCCGCAGAATTGGCAAGAAGTCGCTCGGTTTCCGCAGCGGCGAAGAGTCCGACAAAGACGACGCGATCACCTCGAAAAAACGCACTCAGGAACTGTTGACTGAGATTCAACCGGAAGACCTGATCAAGTTCGGGCTGATTCCCGAATTTGTTGGCCGCCTGCCGGTTGTGGGCATGCTGGAAGATCTCGACGAGTTCGCGCTCATTGAAATCCTGACCCGCCCGAAAAACGCCATCATCAAGCAATACCAGCGTCTGTTCGAGTTCGAGAACGTTCGCCTCAAGTTCAGCGACGAAGCGTTGCGGGCGATCGCCCGCCAGGCCATGGCGCGCAAAGTCGGAGCCCGCGGCCTGCGAATGATCCTGGAAGAACTCATGCTCGATCTGATGTTCAACCTGCCCAGCCAGAAGAAGTTGAAAGAGTTTGAAGTCACGCGGGAAATGGTGGAGAAGCGAAGTGCTTCCTTCGCCACCGTGATGGAAAAAGCAGGGTAGGCACGCATCGAGGCGTAGTTTCTTACGTCTCCGCCGTATCGAAGTGGTCAACTGCTGCAAGTACAGGTGTCCAAATTACACCCGTATGGCAGGTTTCACCGGACGTTCGGACGGAGTAGAATAAAAATAGTTTGGCTATTGGCCGTCATCCTAGGGAGACTCAGTGACCACATCCAAGGAAAAGTTCGAATCCAAAAAGTTGCCCATGATGCCCATCCGGGACGTGGTCATCTTTCCCTTCATGATGACGCCGTTCGTGGTAGGGCGCGAGTCCAGCGTGCGCGCCCTCGAAGAGGCCCTGGCGGTCGACAAGAAAATCTTCCTCGCCACCCAGCATGATGCCTCCATCGACGAACCCAAAGCCAACGAGATCTATCAAGTCGGCACCATCGTCAATATTGTCCAGAGCCTGAAGCTGCCCGACGGCAACATTAAAGTTTTGGTTGAAGGCGTTGAGCGCGGCAAGATCCTCCAGGTCACCGACACCGACGGTTACATGCAAGCGACCGTGCGCGTGGCTCGCTATTCGGCCGATGCCAATCCGGCTCTGGAAGCCAGCATGCAGCGCGTCACCTCGTTATTCGAGCAGTACGTGAAGCTGTGTCAAGCGCTGAACTACGAGACCATGATTTCGGCCGTGCGTATGGAAGATCCGGCCAAGCTGACCGACGTCATCTCCGCCAACCTGCAACTCTCGATTGAAGAAAAGCAGGAACTGCTGGAAATATTCGATCCCGGCGAACGCCTCACCCGAATCGCCGACGTGCTCGACATCGAAATCGAAAAACTGAACGTCGACCGAACCATCCAGTCTCGCGTGAAGCGCCAGATGGAGAAGGCGCAAAAAGAGTACTACCTCAACGAGAAGATCAAGGCCATCCAGAAGGAATTGGGCCGTGGCGAAAAGAGTGAGTTCGACGAACTGAAGAAGAAGATTGAAGCTGCAGGCATGCCCAAAGAGGTCAAAGACAAGGCCCTGCAGGAGCTGAAAAAACTGGAAGCCATGCCGCCCATGTCGGCCGAGTCCACGGTTTCGCGCAACTATCTTGATTGGCTGCTGGCCGTGCCGTGGAAGAAACGTTCCAAGGAAATCCGAAACATTTCCCGCGCGGAAAAAGTTCTTAACGAAGATCATTATGGCCTGGAGAAGATCAAAGAACGTATCCTGGAATTCCTCGCCGTGCGCCAGCTGGTGAAAAATCCCAAAGGCTCCATCCTTTGTTTCGTTGGGCCTCCGGGCGTAGGCAAAACTTCGTTGGGAATGTCCATCGCCAAGGCCACCGGACGCAAGTTCGTCCGCATGTCCCTGGGCGGCGTTCGCGACGAAGCCGAGATTCGCGGGCACCGCCGCACCTACAT
This sequence comes from Acidobacteriota bacterium, assembly GCA_003225515.1. GTDB lineage: Bacteria > Acidobacteriota > Terriglobia > Terriglobales > Acidobacteriaceae > Sulfotelmatobacter. The sequence goes on from QIAK01000383.1 coordinate 4,666, forward strand.
TGGCGCACTGCCCGGCCAGATTATCCAGATGATGAAGAAGGCCGGCACCAAGAATCCGGTGTTCATGCTCGATGAAGTCGACAAAATGTCGATGGATTTCCGCGGCGATCCTTCCGCGGCGCTGCTCGAAGTGCTCGACCCCGAGCAGAATTTCATGTTCGTCGATCATTACCTCGACGTGGAATACGATCTCTCGCAGGTATTTTTTGTAGCCACGGCGAACGTGATGCATACCATTCCCGCCGCGCTGCAGGACCGCATGGAAGTGCTCCGCCTGCACGGCTACACCGAGCAGGAAAAGGTCGAAATCGCCAAGCAGTTCCTGGTCAAGAAACAGATGCTCGCCGCTGGCCTCTCGGAAAAGAACGTCAAGTTCACCGACGAAGCCATCACCGGGCTCATCCGCTCTTACACGCGTGAAGCCGGCGTCCGCAATCTGGAGCGCGAAATCGGCAACGTCTGCCGCAAAGTCGCACGCAAGGTCGTCAAGGAAGGCGAGAACTACACCGTCACCGTCACGGGCGCGAACGTCAACGATTTCCTCGGAGTCATCAAGTTCCGCGACACGCTTGCCCACGAAAAATCCGAAGTAGGACTCGTCACCGGCCTCGCCTGGACCGAAGTTGGCGGCTCGATCCTGAGCACGGAAGCCAGCGTGGTCGACGGCAAGGGTAAACTGACGCTCACCGGCAAACTCGGCGACGTCATGCAGGAATCAGCCCAAGCCGCCATGTCTTACGTCCGCTCGCGCGCCCAACGCCTTGGCCTGAACCGCGATTTCTATCGCAACCTCGATTTGCACGTTCACGTTCCCGAAGGCGCCATTCCGAAAGATGGTCCCTCGGCGGGCATCACCATTGCCACGGCGATTTCCTCGGCCCTCAGCAAAATTCCCGTGCGCCGCGATCTTGCCATGACCGGGGAGATCACGTTGCGGGGCAAGGTTCTCCCCATCGGTGGTCTCAAAGAGAAATTGCTGGCTGCCCATCGCGCCGGACTCTTCGAAGTGATTCTGCCTAAAGACAACGAAAAGGACGTAGCCGAAGTTCCGGAAAATCTGCGCACTGCCATGAAGCTCCATTTCGTCGACACCATGGACCAAGTGCTACAGATCGCCTTGGAGTCTCCGTTGCCGAATCTGGAGGAAGAAGTAGCGCAGCCAATCGCGCCTCTAACCACCAGCACCGAGAGTCCCGCAACCCATCAATAATCGCGGTAATCGCAATTGAGAGACGTAGCTTGCTACGTCTCTTCGTTTCTGCCTGGACACCACGAACAGAATTTCGAATCGCAACTCTCGCCGTTCGGCCTGGTCTCGCTTGCCAACTCGCCTCGCCGCGTTGCAAACTTTCATCATGCGAGTTCTCTCCCGCTTTCTGGCTTCGGCCACTGATGCCGCTCACTTCCCCGCTCCCACCCTGCCGGAGATCGCGTTTCTCGGCCGCTCCAACGTCGGCAAATCCAGCGTGATCAACTCGCTCGTCGGCACCAAAATTGCCCGCACCAGTTCCACTCC
>QIAK01000383.1:6237-8902 GCA_003225515.1 Acidobacteriota bacterium
CTGATCTTCGCCGACCTCCCGGGATACGGATACGCCAAAATTTCCCGCGAGATTTCCCAGGAATGGCCCAAGTTCATCGAGCCCTATCTGAACGAACGCTCCACGCTTGGACTGTGCGTCGTTCTAATCGATGCCAACGTCCCTCCACAAAAAAGCGACCGCCAGTTGCTCGACTTCCTCAGCGTCTCGGGTCGCGACTTCATGGTTGTGGCCACCAAGAGCGACCGACTCTCCAACAATCAACTGAATAATGCCCTTCGAACTTTAACCCAGGAATACCCCGCAGCCCGCCCGCTTCCCTTTTCAGCCAAAACGGGCGCCGGACGCGACGAACTCTGGAAACAGATTCGCCAAATCGCGCAGCAAAACCAGGTAGCAGCATCCTCAGACGCACCGCTGAATTAAATCATTCTCATCAACATCTCGTTTTTCCCTGCCCTAATCTCTCCAGCCGCTTCTCCCGATATAAACAACAGAATTCCTCCATGGCCCTCATCTTGCGGACCATGTTGGATACGATCATGCACACACAGTGGCCGCACGGAAACTATCTTCTATTGGTTGGCTCAACTATGGCAGAAATTGATGACAGCGTTTCTTATCTGAGGGCGATGAAAGAATCTTCCAGTTCGCACGAGAGCACGGCAGCGGCGCCCGCGCAACTGAGCGCCAACAACAACCATTCCGGGCCGGAGTCCTCCGCTGCAAATCTATCCGCGAATCCCGCTGACCGCTTCAAGGGCGCCGACAAGCGGCGCAGCACGCGTTACAAATGCGAGGGTAGCGCCGGAATTCGTGCAGAAGGCACCGACGTGCAGACCTGGGCTAGCTTCACGGATGTCAGTCTTCACGGATGTTATGTCGAAGCCCAGGCCACCTATCCCGTGGGAACCGTGCTCCACCTGAAGCTCGAAGCCAAGGGTGTCCGCCTGGAGAGCAAGGGAATCGTGCGCGTCAGCTATCCCTACCTCGGCATGGGCATCTCCTTCCTGCAGGTGTCGGATGAAACTCGCGAGCATCTGAAAGAATTGCTGGGCAGCGTGTCCCGCTCCAGCGTGATTATGGGCCCGGGAATCGCCTCCTCCATTCCAGCGCGCGGCCCGCTCGATGTATTACCGACCATTGCTGATCCAGCAGCAGCAGTAGAGGCGCTGATCAAATTTTTCGAGAGTCGCCAAATGCTGATGCGCGAGGACTTCCTCAGAATCCTACGCGAGAGTCAATCGCCACCGACGAAGGTGGTACGCGTCTGAAGCAACGGCGCTGAACCAACGCGGCTGCATCACACCCGTTCGCGGGATTGATTCTCCAGCTCTGCCCATCTACTTTTGTGATTCCTGTCCCGTTTCCCGGTCCCGGGCAAATCCCTTCCATTTATGATGAGGCCCATGGCTCTCTATCTGATTTCCGGCATTGGCGGCTTTATCGGATCGTCCCTCGCGCGGGAGTTGTTGTCTCGCGGTGAGCAGGTGCGCGGCTTCGACAACTTCTCCACCGGCAAGCGGGAAAATCTCACCGAGATTCTGGATCTCATCGATTTCCGCGAGGCCGATCTCGGAGATCTCGCCGCCATGCACGCAGCCTGCGGCGGAGTCGATTTTGTCCTGCATCAGGCTGCAATTCCTTCCGTGCCGAAATCCGTTCTCGACCCCTTGGGCAGCAATCGCGCTAACGTGGACGGCACCGTAAACCTGTTAGTGGCCGCGCGCGATGCCAAAGTAAAACGCGTCGTCTACGCGGCATCGTCGTCCGCATACGGCGACACTCCCACCCTGCCCAAGATCGAGACCATGAAGCCCGATCCCATTTCGCCCTACGCCGTCGCCAAGCTGGCCAGCGAGCATTACCTGATTTCTTTTTATCGTTGCTACCAGCTTGAGACCGTGGCCCTGCGCTACTTCAACATCTTCGGCCCGCGGCAGGATCCCACCTCGCCCTATTCCGGTGTCCTCGCCAAGTTCATTACCGTGATGCTGCGTGGCGAGCAGCCCACGATCTTCGGCGACGGCGAGCAAAGCCGCGACTTCACTTACATTGACAACGCCGTAGAGGCAAATTTGCTGGCCTGCAAAGCTCCCGCGTCGAAGGCTGCGGGACAGGTTTTCAACGTCGCCACCGGACACAGATGCACGCTCAATGAAACCTTCAAATTGTTGCAACCTCTCACGTCCTATACCGGACAGCCCAAGTACGGCCCCGAACGCGGCGGCGACATCAAACATTCGCTCGCCGACATCTCCAAAGCCGAAGCCGCTCTCGGCTACAAACCCAAAGTAGATTTCCAGGAAGGCCTGCGGCGCACGGTGGAGTGGTACCGCAGCAGGTAGGATGACGTCCGGATTTCAGGAAACGTCGGACCAGCCCGCACGCGTCCGTGAGATCGCGTCCGCTCAAATATTGCCAGTCTTCTCCAACTAGTGCACACCGGTTTAGCCCAAGGTGGCATCCAAATGACCGCCAAATGGGGTGGAATCCTCACGCCCTTGAAAGGAGCTTCCGATGATCACAAAGTTGATCACAAACGCGCTCACCCTCGACCGAAAACTCTTCGTGGCTCACAGGAAGGGAGCGCTCGCTCTTGCCTTCGTAGTCCTCTGCACACTCGCGACGACCCCTCCCGCAAATGCTCAAGACGTTACCTATATCATCTTCGATCCTCCGGGCT
>QIAK01000384.1 GCA_003225515.1 Acidobacteriota bacterium
TCGAGCCTGCGCCGCCAAGCGCAACTCAAGGCCGTGCGCCCCGATCTCGACATTCACCCGTTGCGCGGAAACGTGGACACGCGTCTGCGCAAACTCGAGCAGGGAGGATATGACGCCATCATTCTCGCCGCGGCCGGATTGAAACGGCTGGGCAAGACGGAACTCGTGAAACAAATTATCCCTGCGGAAATCATGTGCCCCGCCGCCGGCCAGGGAGCGCTTGGCATCGAGATTCGCCAAGGAGACGCCGCGACCCGCCGCCATCTGGAATTCCTGAACGACCCCGCCGCCCGCGCCGCCACCAACTGTGAACGCGCATTGCTCAACAGTCTCGGCGGAGGCTGCCAGGTCCCCATCGGTGCCTTCGCGGAAATGCGAAGTGGCAAGTTGCATCTCGAATCCATCGTCGCCGACCCCGACGGCTCGATAGTCCTCCGTGACTCCCGCGATGGAGACGATCCTGAAAAACTTGGCAACGATGCCGGCGCCGCCCTGCTGGCTCGCGGCGGCGATCGAATCCTCGAAGCCGTTTACGGTCGCGGACTGGCCATCCCGCCGCAACCGTGAGGGATGACCATGAGCCGCAAAGTTCTTCTCCAACTTCTTGGCGGCACCCAGTCTTCCCACGCGCTGCGCCGCTGGATTAATTTCTGGCCGCCTTTTCTAGGCGCGGGCATTCGCGTCCTGCGCATCGCACCCGATATGAAAGCCGTCGACGTCGAGATGAAGCTGCGCTGGTGGAACGCGAACTATGTCGGTACACATTTTGGCGGATCGCTCTTTGCCCTCACCGACGCTTTCTATATGCTGATGCTGATGGCAAATCTGGGCCGCGATTACATCGTCTGGGATAAAGCCGCGAGCATTCGCTACCGCAAGCCAGGGAAGGGAACGGTGCGGGCCGAATTTCGCCTGACCGACGCCCAACTCGACGACATTCGTGACAAACTGAAGACACTGCCGAAATACGAGCCGGTGTTTCTGGTGGAAGTGAAAAACGAACAAGGTGAAGTCGTAGCGGTCGTCGAAAAGCTTTTGTACGTGCGCAAGAAATTGCCGCCCAACGATTCGGCCACCGCTCAGCCGCGTAGCGGTGAAAGAGTGCAGCCCACAGCGTAAGCTGTGGGATCGCGGCGGGAACGTGAACCAAGCCCGGAAAGGGCGAAAGAAAATTCAATCGTGTACGTCCCTGAACATTTCCGCGTCCGTGAGCACGCCGACGCAATCGCGTTCATGCGGGCGAACCCGTTCGCGATTCTCATATCCTCCGCGCCCGATGCTCCGTTCGCAACGCACGCTCCGGTTGCGCTGTGCGAAGCTGAAGACCATCTCATCATTCGCGGGCATGTGGCCAAAGCCAACGCGCACTGGCGCTATCTCGAGCAGAACCCGAATTGCCTTACGATTTTTCACGGCCCCCACGCCTATATTTCAACCACGAACTACGCCACGCCGGAAAATGTCCCGACCTGGAATTACGGTGCGGTGCATGCCTACGGCAATGCGCGAGTGTTTTCTGCGCCTGAGGAATTGCTGCAAGTGCTGCACGAATTGATGGATATGTTCGAACCCGCGTACGCCGAACAGTGGGCCGGTCTCAACGAGAGTTATCGCGAACGCATGTTGAGCCACATCGTAGGATTCGAAATCGCAGTCACAAAGCTCGAAGGCAAATTCAAACTGAGCCAGAATCGCACCCGTGAAGAGCAATCGAACGTTATCGCGTCACTCGGTTCTGCGGAAGACACTGCGGTCTCAGGCGTCGCCCGCCTGATGCGCAACCAAGGTCTGGGACAGAAGAAAGAGTAAACGACGTGTGTAGGGCGTACACTTCTGTCCGCCAACTCTTACCATGAGCAAGAAACCTGATCCAGCAACGAAACAGCCACTGAAAGGAATCCGCGTTCTGGTAGGTCGTGCCAGGCATCAAGCCGGGGCGCTCTCGGCTGAATTGCGCCAGAGGGGCGCCGACGTAATCGAGATCCCCTTCATAGAAATCCGTAAGCCCAGATCGTTCCAGCCTCTGGATGCGGCGCTGAAGAATCTCGACACTTACGATTGGCTGATTCTGACCAGCGTGAATGGCGTCGAAGCCATGTGGGACCGCATGAAGAAATTGAGATTACCTGCCATCAGAACAGGTCTGGCCCCCAAGGGCGGTCGTTTACGGCTCGCGGCCATTGGACCGGCCACGAAGAAAGCAATCGAGCAGCAGAGCGGCGCCCGAGTGGATATTGTGCCCAAAGAATACGTGGCCGAATCCGTCGTACGCAGCCTGAAGAGCAAAGTGAAAGGGAAGCGCGTGCTCCTGGTACGAGCCAAAGTCGCACGCGACGTGATTCCGCGCGAATTGCGCAAAGCCGGCGCGCACGTGGACGTCGTCGAAGCCTACGAAACGGTTGTGCCGCGATCCTCGCGTACGCGACTGCGTGCGGCGCTCAAGAATCCAAAGCGCCGGCCGCAGGCCGTGACCTTCACAAGTTCTTCAACCGTGCGCAACTTTATGGATCTGCTTGGCGCAAGAACGGAAGAGATCGCCCGCGGGCGAGGGCGATCTCGCCACAGTGGTCTTGATGGAATCCTCATGGCGTCGATCGGTCCGGTCACGTCGTCCACTCTGCGTGAGTTTGGATTGTCAGTGAACGTCGCCGCGAAAGAGTTCACGATTCCTGGCCTCGTCGAGGCTATCGTCAAAGCAGTGGAAAAAAGCGCGCGGCGGTAAGTGGTTGAAAGGATTCAGAAGGAAATTCTGCGGTTCTTATTATCAAGCACTTAGCAAATCATGCGGGCGGGCGCGGTCGATGCACGGACGACAAATGCGATCAGCTAAGCCGCCAGAATACCGTTTCCCGAGCCTGCCGAACCCTGAGAACGATAATTGGCGGTGCGGTGGACCCGAAGGTCCTTTCTCGAATCCCCGTGCTGGAATCGCCTGCTAGCGGTAGCGGCTCTGATTGGAATCAGCAACTTACCCCTAAGTCATTGATAATATTACGAGTCTAAGTGCACTTATATAACCGTATGTACACAAACGACTTACTCGGTAACGGAACAGCTGCAGTCAGCGGGCACGACGTGCGCCAGCAGAAAGTCTGCCACCCGCCTGTAGGCGTCGATCTGATTCTCCACACGCGCAAAGCCGTGGCCTTCATTCTCGTAGACCTTGGATTCCACGGTGCCTCCACGTTTCTTGATAGCCTCCACGACTTGCTGCGTCTCTGACTTCGGACATCGCGGATCGTGCCCGCCCGCCAGCAGAAGCAGCGGCGCCTTGATCTGATCGATGAAGTTGATCGGCGACCGTTCTTCGTAAAGCGCCTTGTTCTTGACGATGTCTCCCATAGTCGCGAGATCACTTTGCTGCAAGACCGGATCTTCGTTTTCAATTTCGGTGAACCAGTTCACGAACGGCACAATCGGCACGCCCGCGGCCCACATCTCTGGAGCTTTGGTGACCGCCATCATGCTGAGGTATCCGCCATAGCTTCCGCCCATGACGGCAATCTTTTTCGGATCGAGGTGCCCGGTCTGCTTGATCCAATCGACACCGGCCAGAACGTCCTGCAAGTCGCCGCCGCCCATGTCGAATAGGTTCGCCTGCTGAAATTCTTTGCCGTAGCCAGTCGAGCCGCGGTAGTTGGGCGCGAGCACCATGTAGCCTTGATTGGCCGCATACTGCACGAAGCGATTGAAGGAGTTCATGCTCTGAGCCGTGGGTCCGCCGTGAATGTAGACGATCGCGGCGTTCTGTCCGTTGCGCGCCATGTTGAATGGCACGTAGAGAAATGCGGAGATGGTCCACTTGCCGTCGCGGCTGGGATAGTGCACCAGTTGGGGCTCAACCATGTCCTCGGATCGCACGCCCGCGACCAGCGAATGTGTGACTTGCTGCGACTTGCCGCTCGCGATGTGATAAACGCAGAGATCGCCGGGCGCAGTCGGACCGTTGTGATGGTAAAGCAGGCGCGTGCCGTCGGGAGTGAACGCCGAATGCCCGCCGGTTGGTTCATTCACGCCCTTCGAAATGGCCAGCATGCTCGATTTTCCGGTCGCCAGATCGTGCAGGTAAATGTCTTCATTGCCGTCGACGTTGGCGCTGAAGGTGAGGTGCTTACCATCCGGTGAGAACTCGCCCCCGCGAATTTCCCATTTATCGTGCGTCAGCCACTGGATCGATCCCGAGTGGAAGAGTCCAGAGACTGATTTTCCTTTGTCACTGAAGTCGAGGAGCCCGATGTTCTCGTAGCCATTCGCAGCGTTTGATGTGATCAGTACCTTTCCGCCATCGGGAATCGCGCGGGGATCGATAGAATTCGCAAAATAGCGCTGCTCACCCTCATGCGGCGTGAGCAACGTACTCTTACCGGTCGCAACATCCGCGATGAAGATGTTTGAATCTGTGCCCTTGGCCTGTTCCTGGGTATAAACGATCTGCTTCCCATCTTTCGACCAGATGATTCCGCTATTGCCTTTATCCTGCGGCGTGTTCCTGGTGATGTGCTTCACTTCGCGCATTACCATGTCGTAGATATCGATCTCGTACGCAGCTGATGTTTTTGCTTTGACCTCGTAAGCAAGATAGCGGCCGTCGGGCGACCACGTTGGATTCAGTTCGGCAATCTCGCGCGTCTGTGTGAGATTTACTACTTTGCCGGTCTTGGGCGAGACAAGAAAAATGTCCCACTGCTCGTCGCCGTCATAGTCGGACTGATAGGCGATCCATTTTCCGTCGGGCGACCACGCGGGCGCAGTCTGCCGCTGGTCGCTGACCGTGAGTTGCACCGGCCATCCGCCCTCGGCCGGCACCAGCCAAAGATTATTGCGCCCGCTCATGTTCGAGACGAATGCGATGCTCTTGCCATCGGGCGACCACGTCGCACGCCCCACCAGTCGCGTCATGTAGAGCTTTTCGATGGTCAGACTCCGCGGCTCAATCTGGGCGTTGGGTTTGGATGAAACTTGTTTGGGATCGGTAATCGCCTGCGGCACAGGCAAAGTCTGAGCGGCGGTTTCGGCAACGATGGTGCTCATAAGGATGACGATAGCAAAAGGAATCAGAGTGCGCATGGGAGTTCGTGACAAGGCTGAAGAAAAGTTTAGCAGACACTCACAGTGGATTATTTCGAGCCTATTCGATGTTCCCCAGGTGGCGAAGTAAACCCGCGGTGGTGAAAAGATCGACGTTCGCGCTATTGAAATCTTTATCGTTCGACCAGACAGGAATTCTGAATTGCACGGCAAGTGCCAGCGGCTCGACATCCTCGGGATCGCGACTGCCAATCCGCCGGAGAGCTTCGGGCAAGCTCTTGGCACAGCGAGTGCGTTCTACGATGGTCACGGGGAGTGCGGCGACGGCCAGAATCACAACGTCTGCGCGAAGGCCACGCCTTTCGGCCAAGACCGGAGCGTATTCCTCGACTTCGGAGAAGGTATACGCGGTGGTAAGTATTTCCGGGATTTTCGCATGACGCACCGCGAGACCGGCCCGTCCACCGATCACTGCCGACAGCAGAACATTAGCGTCGGCGGCCAGCTTCACGGCG
>QIAK01000612.1 GCA_003225515.1 Acidobacteriota bacterium
TGTTTCAATCTCGGAATTCAAGGCGAAGTGCCTCGGATTGATCGAGCAGGTCCATAAGACTCGGCAGCCTTTGCGCATTACGCGGCATGGCCGTCCGGTGGCGGAGGTGATTCCCGCAGGCCCCGATCGCAAGCGAAAATTTCTGGGCGACATGATTGGGACCGCCGAGATCGTTGGCGACATTGTCTCGCCTATCATCGATCTGGAAGATATCGAGGCCTACCGCGATTGAAATTGCTTCTCGACACGCATATTTGGATCTGGAGCAAGCTTGATCCGAAGCGGCTTGGGAGGCGTGCATCGGATGAATTGTCGAAGCCCAGCAATGAGCTTTGGCTGTCTCCCGTCAGCGTATGGGAGGCTCTCGCGCTGATGCAGAAAGGACGCATTCGCGTCGAGGACCCTTTCGCCTGGGTTGAGCGCGCGTCCGAGCAACTGCGGGAAGCGCCTCTCACGCGGGAGATCGTAAGCACCGGCATGGCGTTGCGCTTGCCGCATGCCGACCCGGCGGATCGCTTTCTGGCAGCTACGGCCAAAGTACTTAAGTTGACGCTGGTAACGGCAGATCAAAGGCTTTTAGGTTTAGCTGGGATTGCAAGCCTAGCCAGCCGCTGAAGCGTGAGGAGCAATTGCTAGTTTTCCGCAAACCCATTGAAGGCGTGGAGCGCCCGCAGATGCCGGCGGATGTGGTCATCGTCGGCGGCGGGCCGGCTGGGATGGCTTGTGCTTTGCGACTGACACAACTGATTGAGGCGCACAACGCAGCTCATCCAGACTCTCAACTCAGCAAAGAAAATATTTACGTGCTCGAGAAGGCGCCTGTCGGGTGCGCTGCTCGATCCGCGGTCGATGCTCGAGTTGCTCCCGGAATTTGAGAAGGAAGCTCCGCTCGACGCCAAGGTCACGAAAGAGGCGGTTTACTTTTTTACCGAGAAGGGCAAGTTCAAGTTTCCGATCACGCCGCCGTTCTTGCGCGATCACGGCAACTATGTGATCTCGCTGAATAAGTTTGTGAAGTGGCTGGGCAGCAAGGTGGAAGCTACGGGAATCACCGTGTTCACGGGATTCGCCGGCTCCGAACTGCTGTTCGAAGGCGACCGCGTCACTGGCGTGCGCACCGACGACAAAGGTATCGATAAAGAGGGCCATCCGAAATCAAATTTCGAGCCGGGATACGATCTGCAGGCGAAAGTTGTGATTCTGGCCGAGGGCCCACGCGGATCGCTGACCAAGCAGCTCATCTCGAAATTCGATCTGGCGAAAAATGCCAACCCGCAGACTTATGGTGTCGGCGTAAAAGAACTTTGGGAAGTTCCGGCGGGACGCATCGCACCGGGCGAAGTAATTTACACCATGGGCTGGCCGCTGACCACCAAAGAATATGGCGGGGCGTGGATCTACGGCGGCAAAGACAATGTCGTGTCGCTGGGCTTCGTTACCGGCCTCGACTATGCCGACCCGCGGCTCGATCCGCAGCGTGTGCTGCAGGAAGTCAAGAAGCATCCGTTTGTGGCCCAACTGCTCGAGGGCGGCAAGATGATCCGGTATGGCGCGAAGTCGATGCCGTACGGCGGATGGTGGGCGATTCCTCCCGTGGCAGGCAATGGATGGATGATCCTGGGGGATTCGGCGGGATTTTTGAATTCGGCGCGGCTGAAGGGAATTCATCTCGCAATCAAGAGTGGAATGCTGGCGGCGGAGACGGCGTATCACGCACTGATGAAAAACGACTCGTCTGCCGCGATGTTAAGTGCATTCCAGAGAAACGTCGAGTCGAGTTGGATCAAGGAAGAGCTCTGGAAAGTGCGCAACCTGCATCAGGGATTCGAGCACGGAATGTTTGCGGGAATGTTCCACACGGGACTGCAGATGATTACCGGGGGACGCGGCTTGCGCAACCGCTATCCTGCAAAAGCTGGCTACGAGCAGATGCGCAAGCTGGCCGATCTGCCCGCGGATGGCGGCGCGGAAGCCCATCTGCTTGGCGCAGCGAAGGGCGACGGCAAACTTACATTCAACAAACTCACCGACTTGTATCACTCGGGCACGAAGCATGAAGAGGATCAGCCGTCGCACCTGGTGATTCACGATACGAACGTCTGCAACGAGCGTTGCGTGAAAGAATTTGGCAGCCCATGCCAGAACTTCTGTCCCGCGAACGTTTATGAGTTGGTCGAA
>QIAK01000385.1:0-5842 GCA_003225515.1 Acidobacteriota bacterium
GTGACCTCATTCTTGTTGGCCACGCCCCGCCGCATCCATGCCGCTTGATCCAGATTACGCAGCAGAGTCAGCGTCGCCCGCCGCACCGCAATGTAGTCCTCCACAATCTCGGCCAGGGGCTCCCGCGCAAATGGACCATTCCTCACGTAGTCGTCCTGCTCGTAGCCCTCGATCGGAGTCTGATCGCCACGCGCAATCCGCAGCGCGCGATACGCAAAGATGCGCTCCGTGTCGCAGACGTGTCCCAGCACTTCCTTTGCATTCCATTTATCCGGCGCGTAGCGAGAGTCTCCATCACTCTCATCGCGTCCCGAGAGCAGCAGCATCGTTTGTCGCCGCTGCGTGTCCAGCGTCGCTAAAATATCGGACCCTGCCACCAACGAAATGTAGCGTTCGTAGTACGGGTTGTATTCGCCCGGCTCGGGCCGCGCGATAATAAAAGTTGCAGGTGTGACCACGGCTGATTCTGACATGAATGCCCCCACATTCCCCGGCTCCTCGAGCCTGGGTTCCTTATGATTAGACTCCTCACCCCAGATTCCGTTTTCGATAAGCCTTCGTCTCTGACAGGATAACGCTCTGCACCTGTGAAAGGGTACGGTCGGTTGATTTTTAAGTGGAATCCTTACCGCATGCCGGAACAAAAGGATCAGTTCTCGCGCGCCGCGGCCTGCGCCTTAACACGCCATTCCGGGTGACGGCGCACTTAAGGTCGTATCAGGGGAGGAACTCCCGATTGAAAATAAAGCCTTTTCCACAGCGCTCATTTTGAGACACGGGAGTACAATTCGCTTTGGTCACGAAAGTGCGGCCCGTGACCCCTAATCCCAACAAGGAAAGGATCTTTTAACCCCATGTGGAAGCCGACCAATCAACCTCAGACTCCTGCCCGTCCCAATGAGCCGGAGCGCCCCACTACGTCTACCCCCAGCGCGCCAGTCATGGCATCCGCTGAGCCCGTGCAGCCCCGGCCGGTAACCACCACCACCGCGGATCAGGCCACCATCGGCAAGTCGCTCGTCATCAAGGGCGAAGTCACTGGTTCCGAGTCGCTCTACATTGACGGCCGCGTGGAGGGCTCCATTAATCTGGCTGGTAACCGCGTCACTATCGGACGCAACGGCGTCGTCGCCGCCAACATCAATGCCCGCGAAATCGTCGTGCTCGGCAAAGTGCGCGGCAATCTCACTGCCAGCGATCGCGTCGACATTCGCAGTGACGGTTCGCTCACCGGCGACGTCATCGCAGCCCGCATCTCCATTGAAGACGGCGCATTCTTCAAGGGCGGCATCGACATTCGCAAAGGCGGGCAGCCCCAGCAGCAGAAACCTAACGGCGAGGACAAGGCGGTTCCCGCGAGCGAGCCGGCCGCAGTCGGAGCCAGGGCATAAGTTCGCGCTGGAAATTTTGGCCGGTATTCAGCAGCGGGCGTCCGCGAGGACGCCCGTTTTGCTTTTCAGGCACTCTGCCCAGGACGGCTACTCCACGAACATGCAATCTCCATACGAATAAAAGCGGTACCGCTCCTTGACCGCATGCTCATACGCGCGCATGACAGTCTCTTTCCCGCCGAGCGCGCACACCAGCATCAGCAACGTCGACTGCGGTAAGTGAAAATTCGTCAGTAATGCCTGCACGACCTGAAACTTGTAGCCGGGATAAATAAACAAATTCGCCTCACCCGAGGCGGCGCACACTTCGCCTCCGCCTTGCTGCGCCGCATACTCCAGCGTCCGCACCGTGGTGGTCCCAATCGCAACCACCCGCCGTGCTTCCTTGCGCGCCAAATGGATCTTCGCCGCGGCATCTTCCGAAATCCAATAGGTTTCCGAGTGCAGCCGATGTTCCTCCACCCGCTCGGCCCGCACCGGTTGAAATGTCCCCAGCCCTACGTGCAGCGTGACTTCTGCAGTTTCGATCCCACGCTCCTTCATGCGTCCCAGAATTTCCGGAGTGAAATGGAGCCCCGCGGTAGGCGCGGCTACCGATCCCCGTTCCCGCGCATAAACCGTCTGATACCGTTCTCGATCTCCCGAAGCATCCGTTCGCGCGATATAAGGCGGCAAGGGAACGTGACCGACCTTCTCCACCAGAGAGAAAAAATCATCCTTCTCGTTCTCATTCAGTGCACAGAACCGAATCCGCCTCTCCCCAAACTCTGCCCGCGCAATCACCTCGGCTTGCAGTTCATCCTGCTCTCCAAAAAAGAGCCGCTCTCCCACCCCAATCTTCCGTCCCGGACGCACCAGGCACTCCCACTCATTGGGTTCCTTTTGAACCTGCCGCGTGAGCAGAACTTCTATGCGCCCACGCAGAAATTCCCGTGCCGCCGGATTCCTCGCGCTCACCGGCTGCGACCGCATTCCACCCCGCCGTCCATAAAGCCGCGCCGGGAACACCCGCGTGTTGTTGAACACAACCAGATCGTTCGGCCGCAGCAGTTCCGGAAAATCGCGAAACTCCCGGTCTTCCAATCGAGAGGCACCCCCCGCCGAATGCACGTGCAGCAGCCGCGATCCCGCGCGGTCCGCCAGCGGCTCCTGCGCAATCAGCTCTTCTGGAAATTCGTAATGGAAATCGGAGACCAGCACGTTATCTAGATTACAAGGTCTCCGCGGAACTGGAACTCTAGGATATTCTCGGGAACATCGCAATAATCGTGCAAGAAAGATGAGTGTTGTTGGTGTTAATTCGTTAGCACCAGGGCTAGAATGCGGAGGGCATTCCCATGCAAACTGAAAAATTTGCGCGTATCTTCAAAATCGCCGCCGCAGTTATCATCTTCCTCTCGTTGGATCAAAACATTGGGAAGACTGCGGTCCGAGCCGCTATCCGGCCAAGAATCACAAGCGCAGCAACAGAGACTCCCATTCCTATGACTTCAATCCAAGACTCGCAAAAGAACGCCCCCACCACCCGTATGGTCATCGACCGCTTCAACGAGGCCTTCAATCGCCACGATGCGGATGCCCTCGCGGCTGTGCTTACCGACGACACGGTCTTTGAGGACACTTCCCCCGCTCCTGACGGCCGCCGGGTCGAGGGCAAGGCCGCAGTCGTCGACTTCTGGCGAACCTGGTTCGCGCGGAATGCTGATGCAATCTTCGACGCGGAAGATGTGATCGTAAGTGGCGACCGTGCCATCGTGCTCTGGGTGTATCGCAAGCAGCGCAACGGACAGCCTTGGCACATTCTCGGAGTCGACGTTTTCACCGTCCGCAATGGCAAAGTGGCAGCGAAGCTTGCCTATGTCAAAGGATGAACACCGCACGCTGAATCAGGGCCTAATACCCTAATTTTTCTTGAATTTTGATTGTCTCCGTCCCCCGTCTGCTGGTAGTATGCGGTTGCCAAGTTGAGCCTGCTTTTTCGCAATTTCCTTCAAGGTTGACATGCCTACGGAACGCAAACATAGGGAAGAAATCGTGCGCTACGGACGCATGCTGCACGAGCATGGGTACGTGGCGGCGTGCGATGGGAATCTTTCCGTCCGCCTCCCCGGCAACCGTATTTTGGTGACGCCCACGTGCGTCAGCAAGGGTGCCATGAAGGCGTCTGACATGGTCATCGTCGACCTGGGCGGCGAGAAAGTCGCTGGCCGGCGCAATGTGACCAGCGAAATTGGCATGCACCTGCTCATCTATCGCATGCGGCCTGATGTCGAGGCGATCGTGCATGCGCATCCCCCCACGGCCACAGGCTTTGCTGCTGCCGGCGTTCCGCTGACGGAGCCTCTGGTCTGCGAAGTCGTGATGGGCTTAGGATGCATTCCTCTCGCGCGCTACGGCACGCCCGGAACCTCAGAACTGGCGCAGACTCTCGAGCCCTACGTTCCCAGCTATGACGCCATTCTCATGTCGAATCATGGCGTCGTTTCCTATGGCGACACCCTCGAGCACGCTTACATGAAGATGGAAACGGTTGAGCACTTCGCTCAGATCGCGCTGGTTACGCATCTTCTCGGCCGTCAGCAGCCCCTGAAAGAAGTGGACATCGAAAAACTTCTTGTAGCCCGCACTAAATATTTCGGCGCAAAAATCGCCGCCGCCATGCCCTTGCCCCCGCTCCCGGCAAAAAGTCAGCTGGACTAGAGGCCGATGCGGTCGAGCGACTGCGTTGAAAACCTGGTCGATGAGTGAAATGGCGACGTTTCAACAGCTAAGCGCGATTCAAGACTGGATCAAGCGAATCAAACTGGTTTGCGGGTCGGGAAGCGTTTGCACAATAGAAACGAGTTTTTTCTAGGGCTCGAGCTTATAGACAATGCCGCGCGGTGTGTTAATGGGCCATTACGCTCGTTGTCCACCTGCGACGCAGCAACATTCGCCCTATTCCCCGCCCACGCGGAACCTCACTCCCGCCCTAAAAGTCACTGGCAGCGCCGGATACCCCACTACCTCGTTATATTTTCGGTCCAATGCATTCTCCACATTGGCATACAAAGTCACTCGCGGGCGCACCGCATACCAACCTCCGAGATCCACGCGCACATATCCCGCCGCGTGTTCGATTCCAAATCCTAGAAAGTCAGAATCCGCACGTGAACCCACAAAACTCCCGCCTAGATTCGCCCCCCACCGTGATCCCAGATAAGACAAGAGCAGCGAAGCCGAGTGCTTCGGCCTGCGCAACAGCGGAGCCCCCGGGTTAAATACCGGATCGAACGGCGCAGGATTATCGAGATACTGCGACGACGTATAGGTGTAGGTGGAATTCAGCAGCAGCCGCGACCGCAGCCGGGCCTGTATCTCCACTTCGGCCCCCTGCGCAAAGGCCTTGTTTACGTTGACGTATTCGCCGATGAAATTTACCGGATCCACCGTCACGTAGTTAATCTGATCGTGAAATAGATTGTTGAAGTAGGTCGCGTTCAGGGCGACTTTTCCGCGGAAAAAATCCTGCTGCATCCCGGCTTCGAATGAGCGGGAACGCTCCGGCTTCAGACCTGTATTCGCCTGGCTGAAAGGAGGCCCGGCAAAAGTCTCTTCCAACCGCGGCTCCTTATATCCCGTGGCATAAGAAAATCTGAACCGTGTTCCTGAAAATGTTTCGTTGCCGCGAAGCGCCTGCCAGGTCAGCGCGACTCGCGGCACGCCAGTGCTTCCGAACGCGCTGTTATGCACATATCGCCCGCCGGCGATCACGGTCAGCCTGCCCAGAGTGAGCTGCTGCTGGGCGTATGCATCATTGTTCAAGCGCTGCCCGTGAGTCTGGCCGAAGTTGACGTCGCCCACAAACCCGTTCTCGTTCTCGATGCGATATCCGAACGTCGTGTGGGCCCACGTCCGCTCCGAATAGTCACCCTGATATTCGAAGCCCACCCGGTTGATGCGGTCGACTTCATGGGAAGGAAAATCAAACTGCCCGAACAACGGACTCACCCGATCCCCATCGCCGGTGAGATTCAGCTCGTTGTACCGGTAGAGATAATCGAATCCCGTCAGGCGATGTTGCCATCCCGATGGCGCCGCCACGCTGAGTTCCACGCTGCCCAAAATATTATTCAGCTGGGACCAGTCGTTCGGGTCAGGCGGCAACGGTTGCGTCACCCCACTACCGCTTGGATCGACCTGAGGATCGTACCCATTAAAATTCCACTCCCCCGGAATTCCAGTGTGACTGTTGGAGTGCCGCAAGCGCACCCGCAGAGAAGTCCGATCGTTGATTGCGGCCCCCAAGTTCGCCCCCTCAAGGGAATTGGAATACTGGCTATTAGTTCCCGATCCGTTGGTATTGAATTCGTTGCCGAACGCGTTGTAATCGAAGCGGCCCCGAGCGCCCGCCAGCGAGCCATAGCCGCTAGCCGTTCCGAAGTTTCCCCCGTCAGCCCCCAGGCGAAGCT
>QIAK01000385.1:5917-8815 GCA_003225515.1 Acidobacteriota bacterium
CCCAAAGTCAAACGTCCCTCCCGGCTCGTTGATGGTCACCCCGTCCACAATCACTTTGTTGTAACGCGATTCTCCGCCGCGCACGAACAGCGATGTGAGCCCTCCCCGCTGCCCGGCATCGTTCACGATCGCGCCGGGAAGAAAGCGGATCGCATCGCCCGCGGCCGTGGGCTGCATCGTGGTCAGTTCCGCTCCATTGAGCGTCGAAACGTCAGCCCCGGCAGCCTCTCCCGCCACCGGATTGCGTGTCGCGCTTACGACTACCGTCTCCGAAGCGGTCGCCAGCCTCAGCATTACCGTCATCTCCGCCCGCGATGACACATCCACCTTCTCCGCGGCGAAACCAGGCGCCAGCACCTGTATCTGATAGCGCTCGCCGTCCGCCACGCGGAATGACGCGATTCCTTCCGCGGAAGTACGCTGTGTGTTCAGAATTTTGTCTTTTTTCCCGCCAATCAGCGAAACCTCGGCATCACGCACCGCTGCGGATTGCGGGTCCACCACTTTGATTTCGATATCGGCCGCCAAAGCAGCCGCGGACAGAATCAGTCCAAGAACGACGCCAACGAGAACGCGCATACATTCCTCCTTTACTCGCGAAAGGGGTTGAGTAGATGGATCGCGCCGGTCTCCTGGCTTCGCGAGTAAGGATCATTTCCAGATCCGCTAACGCCCTCGTCCTTCCCGGAATTCGCTTACAGTTGCGCGGCAGCGCGGGATTTTCACCCGCTTCCCTGTCTTCACCGAGCGGCAAAGACGCGCGTTCCAAACGAATCACAATGACAAAGATCAGAAACAACCGTCGCCAAGAATCTAACGGCTGGAGAATACGGAAGTCAACTGCGGTAGGGCCACACGATTTGAGCGGAGCGATTGGAGTCTCATTTCGCGGAGTCATCCCGAGCGGAGCCCTTCTTTATGCGAAGCGAGGGAACTCCCACTCCCCAAGCCTCAAGGAGTCCAAGCTACTGTCGTGCGAATTCGCGACGGTGATTCAAACATTCCGAAAATGAACTTCGTCCTGTGTGAAATCCGCCGAGCGCACCTCATGATTTCCCCCCACCCTACCTTCTCCATCTCCCCACCACCCACAACAGAATCGAAAGCACCACACTGATCAGTACCGATGTCGCCAACGGAAAATAAAACGTCGTACTCTTCCCGCGATAAACTATATCTCCTGGCAGCCGCCCCAAAGGCAGATTCGCCCGCCCCAGCAACAGCAAGACAACTCCGCCCACCAACAGCACCAAACCTAGTGCAATCAGCAATTTACCTAGATCAGACATTCGGCCGTCCACCCCCATAAAAGGGCCATCCCATTTTTTCCGTTTTCCCTGTACCCTATATTAACCACGGTCACCCCCTGACCGATCTTGGAGGCCCGCACCATGCCGCTACACCAGCCCCGCCATCGATCTCTATCAGCGCTGCTCTTACTCACCATTTTATGCGCGCTCCCCGTTCATTCACAGGACGTCCTCACCTATCACAACAACAACTCCCGCACCGGTTTCGACAATAAAGAGACGGTCCTCACTCTTGCCAACGTGAACTCCACCACGTTCGGCAAACTCTTCGTCGTTCCATCTGACGGCCTCGTCGATGCCCAACCGCTCTACATATCTAACGTAGCTATTTCCGGCGTTGCTCATAATCTGCTGATTGTTGCCTCCGAGCACGGTACCGTTTACGCCTACGATGCCGATACAGGCGCCAACTTGTGGCAGATCAGCACTCTTCAATCCGGCGAGACTACGTCTGACAAACGCAGGTGTCCTCAAGTCGAGCCTGAAATCGGAATCACCTCTACGCCCGTGATCTCCCACCCCAAGACCGGGAACCCGGTAATCTATCTCGTTGCCATGTCGAAAGACAGCGGGGGCAACTATCACCAGCGTTTTCACGCTCTCGATGCCACCAACGGAGCCGAGGTCCACAACGGCCCTGTCGAAATCAGCGGGCAATATCCCGGAACCGGTGACAACAGCGTCGGCGGTAATGTGATCTTCGATCCTTCGCAATATAAAGAGCGCGCCGCACTCCTCATGATCAACGGCACGGTCTATCTTTCCTGGGCCTCGCACTGTGATTTCCGTCCCTACACCGGATGGATCATGGGCTACAACGCCACCACTCTGGCGCAGACTACCGTTCTCAACGTAACGCCGAACGGCAACCAAGGCGCATTCTGGGGATCGGGCGCCGGGCTTGCCGCGGATGGATCCGGCAACATTTTCGCCCTCGACGGTAATGGAGTTTTCGATACGACTCTGAATTCCTCTGGCTTCCCCGCGAGCGGCGATTATGGCAATGCCTTCCTCCGCTTCACCACTGCCGGCGGACTCGCCGTCGCAGACTACTTTGAGATGTTTAACCAGGCGTCGGAGAACGGCACTGACACTGACCTCGGTTCCGGCGGAGCTTTGCTTACCAGCCAGAAAGATTCGACCGGCAAGATATGGCAACTCGCCGTCGGCGCCGGAAAAGATGCCAATATCTACGTGATCGACCGCACCAACATGGGGAAGTTCAATTCCAGCAGTAACAAGGTTTATCAGGAACTCAAAAGTGTCCTGCGCAACGGAATCTGGTCGATGCCTGCCGCCTTCAATAACCTCATCTACTATGGCCCCAAGGACCAGGCGATTCAGGCATTCCAGTTCAGCAACGCGAAACTGAAAACCGCTGCGGTCGCGAAAACGTCCAACTCATTCGCTTTCCCTGGAGCCACCCCCAGCATCTCGGCGAACGCCGGACAAAACGCAATTCTCTGGGCCGCCGAAAATACGAATCCTGCGGTCCTGCACGCTTATAACGCCAAAACACTCGTCGAAATCTACAACACCAACCAGGCGTCGGGCGGCCGCGATCAATTTGGTGCGGGCAACAAATTCA
>QIAK01000386.1 GCA_003225515.1 Acidobacteriota bacterium
TTTCCGACGAAACGATAATTTCCGCGGCCGACGCTTTCGCCGTGGCAACCGCGTCCGTTTCGGATTCCGTAACAACTGCTTTACCTTTGGCTGTCGCGGCTACGGATATCCATGGGCGTACGGCGGTTACTTCGATCCTTACTGGTGGTGGGATTCCGGTTCCTCCTACGATGAGGATTACCAGCGGGATCGAGAAATTGCCAACCAGATGAACCAGGAAAGTCTGGACGAACAAAGAATGCGCCGGCAAGAAGAGAACGACAGCGATCAGGATGTGTACTCCCGTTCCTCTTCCCCGAATCGCGAGCAGGCAACCGCATCCTCCGTTCCTCCAACCGTCCTCGTCTTCCGCGATCACCACAAGAAAGAAGTCCAGAACTATGCCATCGTTGGCCAGACGCTCTGGAATTTTTCTGGCGGGCATACTGAAAAGATTCCGCTCTCCGATCTCGACTTGACTGCGACCACGAAAGCCAACGACGATCGTGGCCTGACTTTCCGCGTACCCGACACCGGCGAAGCCCAATAGTCGATTCTTCTCAAACCATCAAGAAGTCGGACCTCAGAATTCAGACCTCAGACCTCAGACCTCAGACTCCCAACCTCAGCTGTGCGGGCTTGGCAGATTTTTTCGAGGTCCGCGGTCCAAGGTCTGAGGTCCGGTTCCATTATCACTTACCGCACCGTTTCCCCATTCACTGCATCCAAGGGTGCATTGGCCTATTCGATATTCCTTTTTTTGAGATTGGCTAGTACAGTGAAATCAAGAGTTTAGGTCCTGTTCGGTCCATGTGGGGAACCTGTAGAAACACTGGGTTTAGTCCCGTGTAGCCCTGTCCGAATGCTAAAATTAAAAGAACACAAACTATGCCTTTAAAAACACTGTTCCTGAATCCACCTTCGTTTGAAAACTTCGACGGAGGCGCCGGTTCCCGCTGGCCGGCCACCCGCGAGATCGAAAGTTACTGGTATCCCGTCTGGCTCGCTTACCCGACTGGAATGCTGGAGGGAGCGCGGCTGCTGGATGCGCCGCCGCACCATATTTCCGGAGAAGAGACCATCAATATTGCCAAGGACTATGAATTGCTGGTCCTGTTCACCTCGACCCCAGGATTTCCCGGCGACATCCTGCTGGCTCGGGCGATCAAGAAGGCGAACCCGAAAATCAAGATCGCGTTTGTGGGGCCGCACGTGACCGTGCTTCCGGAGAAATCGCTGCGCGAGTGTCCGGAAATTGATTTTGTTTGCCGCAAGGAATTTGATTTTTCCATCGTGGATTTCGCCAACGGCAAGCCGCTGGAGGAAATTCCCGCCGTTTCGTTCCTGAAAGACGGAAAGGTCGTGCATACTCCTGACGCTCCGCAACTTCAGGATCTCGATTCGCTGCCGCACGTCACCGAGGTTTATAAGCGCGATCTCGACATCACGAAGTACAACGTACCGTTCCTGTTGCATCCCTACGTATCGCTCTACACCACTCGCGGTTGTCCGGCGCAGTGCACGTTCTGCCTGTGGCCGCAAACGCTCAGCGGACATCCGTGGCGCAAAAGATCCAGCGATGACGTTGCCGCCGAAATGGCGAAGGCGAAGCAGTTGTGGCCTGAAGTGAAGGAATTTTTCTTCGATGATGACACCTTCAACATCCAGAAGGCGCGCACCGTTGAACTCTGCGCCAAGCTGAAGCCGCTGGGACTGACGTGGTCGTGTACATCGCGCGTCACCACTGACTATGAAACTCTCAAGGCAATGAAAGAAGCTGGATGCCGCTTGCTGATCGTCGGCTACGAATCCGGTGACCAGCAGATTCTCAAGAACATCAAGAAGGGCGCGACCGTCGAGCGTGCTCGCCAATTTACAAAAGACTGCCACAAGCTCGGGCTCGTGATCCACGGCGACTTCATTATGGGATTGCCTGGCGAAACCCATGAGACGATTAACAACACGATTGCATTCGCCAAGGAACTGGACGTGGAAACCATTCAGGTTTCGGTAGCGCATGCGTATCCTGGCACGGAGTTGTACGACTACGCAGTCAAGAACGGCTTCATGGTCGGCGACAATAAGATGGTCGACGAGGGCGGACATCAACTCGCCCATATTCAGTATCCCGGCCTGCCCGCGGATGACATTCTCTCGGCCGTGCATCGCTTTTATGACGAATATTATTTCCGTCCCAAGGCTGTGTACCGCATTTTGAGGAAGGCGGCATTCGACAGCAACGACCGCAAGCGTCTCTACAAAGAGGCCAAGGCCTTCTGGAAGCTTCGGAGTGCACGCAACAAGCTGGTCAAGAAACACATGGATGAGGCTGCAGCCGCGGAGCCCGTCAAGGCCTGAGACTTTGGAAAGGGCCCGGCTTGAGTCCGGCCGTGTACTTACCTGGGGCGCGCCGCGCGCTCCGCTTGAGTCCCGAGTGACCTTTCGCAAATATCTTGTGCTGGCTGGAGTCACCGTCTTTGCGGCGGCAGGCGACTCCATGCTTTCGCATGGGATGAAGCAGACCGGAAGCATTTCTCTCCATCACTTGCAAGGCGTCATCGTCGCAGTTCTCAATCCCTGGGTCGCGATCGGCATCCTTCTGCTGTTGGCTTTTTTTGCGTCCTATATGAACGCGCTCTCCTGGGCCGACCTTACTTACGTTTTGCCCGCCACCTCGCTGGGATATGTGCTGCTGGCGCTCATTGCGAAGTTCGCCCTGCATGAAAACGTCAGCCCGATGCGATGGATCGGGATCGCACTAATTTCCGGCGGAGTAGGATTCGTAGCAGGAGGGCCCGCGTTGACCGCGCGCGAACATACCGCTGCCGCTCAGGACCAGCCTCTCGCTAAAGCCGCGAATGTGAACGCCGCGCCTGAAGTTTCAACCGGGATAGAGCGATGAAAAATCTCTACACCTGGGCCGGGATTCTGGTCATCGTCTGCGCGTCTGTCATTGGCGACATTCTTCTGGCGCATGCCATGAAGCAGGTGGGTGACGTGCATTTGCTCTGGGATCGTGCTGGGCTGTGGACGGTTGTGCGCCGCATCTTCGGCAATCCCAACTTCTTTCTGGGCGTAGCCGCCATGGCGGTAGCCTTCTTCAGCCTGCTGTTTGCGCTGTCATGGGGCGACGTCAGCTTGGTTGCTCCCGCCGCCGCCTCGCTCACTTTCATCGGCAGTGCCTTCGCCGCAAAAATCTTTCTCCATGAAAAAGTGGACCGCCGCCGCTGGATTGCAGCCATATTGGTAGCAGCAGGAGTGGCACTGCTGGCGGGGTAAGAGCCGCCTTTGACTCATGTGGGGCGGACACTCCCCTCGACTGCGTTCAGGGCAAGCTCTGTCCGTCGGCTTTGACTTTGACATGATTCCTCGGTGCATGATGCTGCCCCGATCTCTAGACCTCGCTGGCACCGCTATCATCCGAGCACCTAGAAAAACAGGGAAGCGCACGACCTCCCGTCCTCCCGACTCCGACCTACAAAATGGACATGGCTTTAGCCGCTGAGGTTCTTTCCTCCGCGGTTGTTCGCTCACGATCCCGTTTAACTATGGGCGGCGGACGGAATCGGAATCTACCTCTTGCGCGTGATCCTTGACGGGTGCATACTGGCGCACGATAAGGGGGTGCTCTATGCATCGATTGGCATTGCTTACGATGATTGCCCTGCTTAGCGTCAGCGCGGGTCACTCAGCGTCGCCGGCTGCCGACTGGGCTATCAACGCTACGGCGATTGAGGCATGCAGCTGTCCACACTTCTGCATGTGTTATTTCAACGCACATCCGGCCGCTCACCACGAAGGCGGCAAGACAGAACACTTTTGCAAGTTCAACAACGCATACAAAGTCAACTCGGGACACTACGGCTCGACCGATCTCGCTGGCGCCAAGATCTGGCTGAGCGGCGATCTCGGAGGCGACTTCACCAAGGGGCAAATGGATTGGGTGGTGGCCACTTTCGATAAAGGCACGACCGCCGAGCAACGGCAAGGGCTGGGGGAAATTCTGGGCCACGTATTTCCGGTGAAGTGGAATTCGTTTCAGACTGCCGAAGGCGACATCATGTGGTCCGCCGACAAGGATCAGGCTCACGCGACGCTCAACGGAGGCAAGACGGCGGAGGTCAAGCTGAAACGTTTTCAAGGAATGACGGACGAACCGGCCGTGCTGAAGAACGTCAAGTACTGGGGCACGCCGCGCAACGATGGCTTCGTGATGATGCCGAATGAACTGGAGACTTACAAAGAGGGTCCCAAGGCGTATGAGTTCAAGGGAACGAATGGATTCATGCTGACCTTCGACATGACTTCGAAAGACGTTCCTGCCGCTAAAGGGTCTTCGATGAGCTATTGATGGACTTTATGGTTTTTGAGATGCGCCAGAGTTCTCTGGCGCATTTTTTTGTTTCTCGTCCTCGTAGAAGCTTTCAAATGCTTGCCGATGGTTACCTCGTCCCGCGGTATCTTGCATCTTCACCGGGATGGCCGCGCTCACGAAAACAAGCGCATGAATCCGGCAGCAGGCAAGTCCGGCGAGAGGAAATGCTGGTCTTTGAAACCGGCGGCGCGGGCCAGCGCCTCGGCCGCCAGATAACCGCTGCGAATGGCGCCTTCCATCGTTGCCGGCCAGCCTGTTGCTGTCCAGTCACCTGCAAGGAATACGCGCGGCCATAACGTAGCTGCCGCTGGACGATGCGCGTCAATTCCGGGACGCGGCGAGTAGGTTGCATTGACTTCCTTAATCACCGTGGACTTCACGAGAACGGCTTCCCGCGCGGCAGGAAAGAATTCGCGAACCTCGGCGAGGGCCAGTTCGACGATCTCGGCACGGGATTTGTCGATGAGTGTCTTTGAGGAACTCACGACCAGTTCGATGTAGCTGCCCGACGCAGCCGGGCTCGGACTTTCTATGCGCATCGGTTGCAGTTTCGATTTGTGAAACATCCATTGAATGGTGCGGTCGAGCAGCACTGCGTGGTCGAGGTCGGTAATCTGGCGGTCAAACCACAAATGGATGCCGGTGATCGGCGAGTTTTCGAAATGAGTCAGTTTCTCGCGAATAGGCTCGCTTTCGGGAGCCTGTGGAAGCACGCGGTCCAGAGCGTCG
>QIAK01000615.1 GCA_003225515.1 Acidobacteriota bacterium
GCGAAAATCGAAATCGATGAGTGACTCACACCGGCCCCTGATGGCGGCGCAATCGAACTGCGGCGCCGAGGAATGCGGCGGCTAACATCAGCCCGACCCACAGACCCGGACTCAATAGGAAGTGAGCTGGTGTGATATGTGTCATTGGATCGGTGGGGAAGATATTTTTGGGCGCAACGCTCATCATGTCGGTGCTGCCCATTAACCGGTTCCCCACCATGCTCGCGAAATGCCCGGTGTGGAACGCAATCCTTTCGACGCCGGCGATCGCGATCACCGGTAAAGCCGCCCACACAAGGGCAGCACGCCGCGCCCAGCCCGAGACCAGCAGCAACCAGCAATAGACCGGAGCCGGCCACAACGCATGCGCCGTCACAATGTGGTAGAGCATCAACAGCGACATCTGCAGTACCGGCACGTGCGTCCATAGCGTCGCCACACTCAGGCCACTTGCCAGCAACACGGCGCTGCTCACCAGAAGCATCAGGAACTGCAGCACCAAAGTCGTAACAAAGGTGAGTAGCGGCAGAATAACGAAAGGAATACTCGCCTTGGCAAGCACTGTGGTGAAATCGGAAACTGGCAGCGACTTCCAGAACAGGATGCTGCGATCGCGGCGTTCGCCGTGCAGCCCGTCCGCACAGTAAAACAGGCTTACCAGGATGTAAGTCCCCATCAGAAAAGCAGCTGCAATATCGTAGTGCTGGAGAATTGCTTCGCGATACTGCTCCGGGTCGACGCCCGACAACCGACGCAGCTGAGCCGGCAGGTTCATCGTGCCGATCAAATGGCCGAAGAGAAAAATTGCAGCCACGGCCAACGGCGCAACATAAAGGTAACGGTTCTCCCACAACTCACGCCGTACTGACCAGTAAAAGGGCCGCGTTGGCGAAATGGGTGCGGCTGCGAATGCCTGTCTGCCGACCGCGGATTCGGGCACAGCGTTCGATGGCGAATTCATACAACTGCTCCTTGTGCCGTGCCGGCCTGATTGCCCACAAGGGCCACGAACAGGTCGGCGACATTGGGCGTGCGCACGTCGCCCAGCGCGGCAAGTTGTTGACGATCGGCTCGATCAAATAAGAAGACGGCGCGGCCGAATACCTCCCGCTCGTACATCGGCTTGAGCGCGCGCGCCGCTTCCATGCGGTCCGGACGGACCATCACTTCCATATAACGCGACTCGATCTCTTCCATGCTGCAATTGAAAACAATGCGTCCGCGGTTGATAAACATGAGATCGGTGAGAACGTGCTGCACCTCTTCCACCTGGTGCGTGGTCACAAGAATGGTGCGGCTGCGGTCAAAGTAGTCGTTCAGCAGGGAATCGTAAAATTGCTTCCGATACAGGATGTCGAGGCCAAGCGTTGGCTCATCAAGCACCAGCAATCTCGCGTCAATCGCCATGATGAGGGCGAGGTGCAGTTGGGTAACCATGCCCTTCGACAATTCCTTGACCTTGCTGCCGAGCCGGATGGTTGTCTTGGTAAGAAAGCCTTCCGCCTTGGCGCGATTGAAGCGCGGATGCACGCCGGCAACATAGTCAAGCGCCTGTGAGACCCGTATCCAGCGCGGCAGCACGGCGACATCGGATATGAAGCAGACATCGCGCATCAGATCGCCGCGCTGCTTCCACGGGTCGCGCCCCAGCACAGTCAGTTCACCTTCATAAGGCGTGAGCCCGAGAATCGCGTTCAGAGAGGACCAATCAGTCCAAGGATGCGTCCCTCTTCAACACGCAAGTTGATCCCGTCCAGCGCGATCGTGCTTCCGAACGCTTTGCGGAGATCGCGTGCTTCTATGCATGCCATAGTTTCAGCGCTCCTTCTCAGAATCTGAATCCGGCGCATTGGACTTCGCAGTTTTGGATGATGCGGAATTCGTAGGCGCCCGGCGGGGAGCGCCGTCCAGCAGTTCTTCCGGAGTCAGGCCGAGTCGTTGAATGGTTTCGTAGATCCTGGGCCATTCCTCGCCAAGAAACCTCTGCCGCTCGCCTTTCAACAATAAATTGCGCGTGCCGGCATTGATGAACATCCCCAAACCACGCTTGCTCTCCACCAGGCCTTCGTCCACCAGTTGCTGGTAGCCTTTCAGGACCGTGAGCGGATTTACCCGATATTCCACCGCGACATTGCGTACCGAAGGCAGCGGGTCGCCTTCTTTGAGCACGCCGTCGATTATCATCGCGACCACACGGTCGCGAAGTTGTCGGTAAATCGGCTGACTGTCGTTCCACTCACGGTCCATCCCGGTTTCCTCCGACTTGCAACCGTAGAGCGGAAGCCTGAAACTATTCTGCCATGTCCATTCCTCTTTCTCTTTCCGGCAAAGTGGCTCTTATCTCCGGCGGGTCGCGCGGCATCGGGGCGGCTACGGTGCGAATGTTCGCGGCTGCCGGCGACGTCGAGAAAATCGAATTCTACAGTTTTTCCGTCTGCCGAGGTCCTCGCGGTCATCCGCGGACGGTTGCCGGCATCACAGTAATGCGTAAGCAGCAGCCGACCTTCGTCCAGGTAGAACATGGTGACTGGGTGATCGTATTTCGTCGGGTCGTCGGCCTTTGCTGGATCCTTCATCTCATGCACAATCGCATTTCCGCGAGAAGTTACGCGCATCGAGACCTGCACCGACGTTCCAGTGGGCATGTCCGCCATCGGAGGGTCGACGCTTACCGCGCCTTGCCAGGTACCCCCCAGAGTCTTCAGTGTGTCGAAAGATTTTTGGGCGTCGGACTGCGCGAAAGCCACAGTGCCGAACGACACCAACATAAGAAACAGCAATAAGCGAAGGGATTTCATGGTTCATTCTCCTTGAGCGTCATCTCAAATTTTTAGGAACCATGGCTCACCGGTGAAGCCCTGAGGTCCAATTCAGTAGCTGTGATCATCAGCACTGTTATACTTAACTATAACACTATATAACGTGTCAAGCCTTTTCTGATGGGAGAAGTAAATTTCAAGCACATTTCTTTAAAGCGCGGGGGTGGCTGTGTAACGCTGGGAATGAGGAATTACGATTTGGCGGGCTGACAAAAGCAGAGTTCTGGGAATTCGGAGGCACGAGTTCTACTCGTTCGTCTAAGCCAATCATTCAGTGGCTTTCAGACGCTGAGGTTCGCTTTCACAAGCGTGCCGGCCCTACTGCGAGTCATTGAAGCTTAACCTGCCAAGACCGCGCCGCCGTTCACGTTGAAGACTTCACCAGTGATGAAGCTGGCGTATTCGGTACAGAGAAAGAGCACCGGAGCCGCGATCTCCTCGGGCCTACCCACCCGGCCCATGGGGATCGTCCGCCGGATTTCTTCTCCGCTCTTCGGATCGGCAATGGCTCCGGCGCTCATGTCGGTGTCGACCCAGCCAGGAGCAACGCAGTTTACGTAGATGCGGTCCGACGCGAGTTCAGTCGATAGGCTCTTGGTCATGCTGATGAGCGCACCTTTGGTCGCCGAATAATCGCAGTGATACGCCTCGCCGCGCTGTCCGCTCGTGGAGCTGATCAACACGATGTGTCCCGCTGGGCCGCTCTTGCGA